>WSZX01000156.1 GCA_013139935.1 Ardenticatenales bacterium | reverse complement strand
CCGGCCGCGAAAGTTGCGGTTGGCAGTGCTGATGCTCACGTCGCCGATGGCCGGAGCGCCCAGATGATTCCCCATGCAGGGGCCACAGCCAGGACTCTCCACCATGCCGCCCGCCTCGACAAACCTGGTCAGGTATCCGGCTTTCATCGCCGCCAGATAGATCTCCCTGCTGGCGGGGATCACAATGAGCCGGGTGCCGGCCGCCACTCTCCGCCCCTTGAGCACACCGGCGGCAGCAGCCAGGTCTTCCAGCCGGCCGTTGGTACAGGCGCCGATGAACGCCTGGTCAACGTGGATCCCGGCTACCTGGGAAAGAGGTACGACATTGTCGACCGTGTGCGGCCGGGCAATCATTGGCTCGATCGTGGCCGCGTCGTAGACCAGTTCAATCGCATAGCGCGCGTCGGCGTCCGGGAAGATGGGACGATACACTCGTTGGGCGCGTCCCTCGAGATAGTCAAACACCACCTCGTCGGGCGGCAGGTAGCTATTCTTGGCCCCCATCTCGGCCATCAGGTTGGGCAGGGTAGCCCTGCCACTGAGGTCCAGCGCCTGGATCGCCTCGCCGTGCCATTCCACCGACATGTACAGCGCCCCATCAGCCCCCATATCGCCGATGATTCTGAGCGCCAGATCCTTGGACATGACTCCCTCTGGCAGCCGGCCGGTGACGGTGATCTTTAGGCTCTCCGGCACGCGCAGCCATATCTTCCCGGTGGCCCAGATGGACGCCATCTCGGAGCGGCCGATGCCAGCCCCAAAAGCGCCCATCACTCCGGCATGAGGGGTGTGGCTATCGGAGCCCAGCACCACTTCACCGGGCAGAGAGAGCCCCTTCTCCACCAGTATCTGGTGACAAATGCCCTCCCCGACGTCGTAAAAGTACGGTACCCCTTGCTCCTTGACCATCTCGCGGATAATGCGGTGGTTCTCGGCGTGCTTGGTGGTGGGGGCAGGGGTGGCATGATCCAGCACGATGGCGATGGTCTCCGGGTGGGCGAACCGGGGGACGCCGATCTTTTTGAAAATGCCATATATCGGCGCGGCGTTGTCATGGCTCAACGCCGTGTCAGGGCTGATATCCACAATCTGCCCCGGTACTACCTTCTCCAGGCCGGCCTTGCGGCCCAGCACCTTCTCGGCAAATGTCTGTCCCATAGGTATGCTCCGCATCCGCAATGTGCAAATGGCGAACCGGGGAATCGGCCGCTTTCCGATCCCCCTTGTCGCGGGCTATTTGAACTTGACCAACTCGAAATCAGTGAAATCCATGTGGTGGAAAATGATCGACTCTGGCCGACGCTTGAACTTGTCCCCTTCCCAGGCGTGGGTCGCGACGACGTGCATCACCCCTTTCGGCAGGCCGTGTTTCCAGCAATATCCGACGGCCGACCAGGGGTGGCGCAGGTACTGGTACATCTCGCTGAACTCGATACCGCCTTCCGGCCGCTTTTTGAACTCGAGCAGCTTGCCGACGTCCGCCAGCAACGCCCCGGCCACCAGGTGGTCGTGGTTGATCCGGTCCTCGATCCGATCTCCATAAGCTTCCCGCAGGATCTGTTCGGTGGCGATGCAGAGCTTGGCCACGGTGCGGACATGTTCAATAAAGGTCACGTCGACATCATCGGCGAGCAGAGTGAAAGGGATGGCGTTGACCTCCTCGGCCGTCCAGCCCCCCTCTTCCATCGCCTCTTCCCAGATGAGCGCGGTCTTTTCACGAAGATCCGGGTCGCGGATTTCGTTGATCTCGGGCAACAACTCCATTATGTTCATTTAAGATCATTCTCCTTTTCTGATGTAAACTTGGAACAGAGACTCGTGGCAAGAGATGTCAAAGATGACTGTGCCCTCTACCGAGCGCATACGAACAACGGTTGAATTGCCGGCCGAACTGCTGGCTCGTGCGCAAGTCCTGGTGAAAAAGGGTCATATCCACGGCCGTTATGTCTTGATGACCAGAGCCCTGGAAGAGCTCGTTTCTCGTCTTGAACAGGAACCCATCGACGCACGTTTTACCGCCATCACAGATGATGCTGACTGTCAAGCGCTCAACCTGGAGCTAGCGCAAGAGTTCGACGACTCGGACTGGGAAGCCCTCCAACGGGCCGAGGCGGCCCACTGAAGCGCGGCGACGTCTTTGACGTGCGCCTGGGTCCCACCGAGGGTTCACAGCAGGCCGGCATCCGCCCGGCCGTCATTGTCAGCCGAAATGCCATCAATCGGTACAGTCCTGTCCTCGTGATCATGTCTTTTGCCAGAGCTGCCAACGTCAAGCGAGACTATCCCAACAATGTGCGTACTCGCCAAGGGGATGGCGGCCTGACAGCAGATTCGGCAGCCTTGACGGGGCAGGTTCGCGCCATTGCCAAGACACGCTTGCTGCCGTTGCGGGGCAGCCTCTCGCCCGCGATCATGAAACAACTCGACCGGGCTCTCCGCGTCACGCTCGACCTCTAGTCCGCAATCGAACGGCTGGGGGGCCCGTCGTATTCGTGGTCTGTTGGGTGAATCCGGCGCATCGGCCTCATTCTGCTCTTCTCCTCGTTGATGTGAGCCATCAGTCCCGGTACGCGGGCCATGATAAAGAATCCGTTGGCCAGCTCCCGAGGCATCCTGAGGTCCACCAGAATCGCGGCAATCGCGCCATCCACGTTGATGGGTAAGCTCTTGCCGGTCTTTTGCATC
>WSZX01000517.1 GCA_013139935.1 Ardenticatenales bacterium | reverse complement strand
CCATGTCTTTGGCGTCATGGTAGCGGAGCTCCCGTCCGTTGGCCAGGCGTAGTACCAAGACGTCGCGAACCCGATGGCGAGCCAATGGCTCGCCATATCGGATGCGCCCGGCCAGCATGGGGTGGATGACCATCGAAACCCCGTTCTCAAGGGAAAACAGAAGGAACTTGCCCCGCCGGCCGACCTGGGTGAACCGCTCTCCCACCAAATGATCGGCCGGGTCGCCCCCCAGCAAATTGCGCATGACGATAGGCCGGCGTACTTTGACCGACGCGACGGCCACACCCTCGATACGTGCAGCCAGAAACTCCCGAATTGTCTCCAGATCCGGCAACTCAGGCATGCGATCCTCCACTCCAGAACTGCATCTCTGGCACCATAGCAGATCGCCGGACCGCGGTCAAGTCTCTCATCCTTTCGGTACCAACTGAATCATCGAAATCTGTCGCCCCCCAATCATGCTAGAGAGAGCAAAGTGGAGGCCCCCTCCCGACGCCACCTTGACTTCGCTCAGGACACTCCGCTCTTGAGCAACCGGCAAGATTCGTTCCTTTCCCAACTCGTTGCGCAGTGCTGTGCCCTGCACAGTGCAGTGGGCCCATTGGGCAATGCATTGCCCAATGGACTCCCGGCCGCGGAGCTTCCCACGGCCGCACCGGCCGCTGATCACACTGGCGCAACCAAGCGGCCTTGGATATAATCGCGTGGACGCGACGCGGTTCCACGACCCGCGCTCGCGAGAGGGACCGCTGCCCCCACCGGCCGCTGCCTGCTGGCGCGGCATCCCACCGGCGGTCACCATTTCGAGGCGCGTATCAGAGAGGGATCCATGAAAACCGTTGTGATCACAGGCGGCACTCGTGGCATTGGCCATGGCCTTGCCGAATCGTTCCTCGATCTGGGATGCGTCGTCACAATATGCGGCCGCAGCCAGACCGGTGTTGATCAGGCTATCGCCAGCTTGGCCGCGGAACACAGGGCCAGCAACATACTGGGCCGCGTGTGCGACGTCACCGACCCCATGCAGGTGCAGGCGCTCTGGGATGCGGCCAAGAAACAGTTCGGCCACGTGGACATCTGGATCAACAACGCCGGGATCAGCCACCTACAAGGCGCGCTTTGGGAACAGTCACCCGAGCAGATCGCGGCCGTCGTGAGCACCAATGTGATTGGCCTCATGTACGGCACGCGCACGGCCATTAAAGGTATGCTCGAACAGGGATTCGGGGGCCTTTACAACATGGAAGGCCTGGGAAGCGACGGCCGCAAGGTGGAAGGGCTGACGCTCTATGGCGCCACCAAGTCGGCCATTCGCTATCTCAACGACGGGCTGATGCGCGAGACGCGAGGAACCCCGGTGCTGGTGGGGGCGCTCAGCCCAGGCATGGTGGTAACGGACATGATCCTTGAGCAGTACAAGGATCGGCCGCAAGATTGGGAACAGGCAGCGCGAATCTTTAACCTGCTGGCCGATCGGGTGGAAACGGTCGCACCCTGGCTGGCGCAAAAGGTGCTGGCCAACAATAAGAATGGCGCCCGCATTTCCTGGCTGACCAGGCGCAAGACCATCGGCCGTTTCATCACGGCCCCTTTCCGCAAGCGGGACCTGTTCGACTAGCCACGGCACAGGGCAGGCAGGCGTCCTGTCCCCGCCGTCTGTTTGCGAGGTGACCCCATGTCCACAGTGAAATTGAAAGCCGCACCGATCATCAGTATGTTGGGCGTCACCGCCCTCGTCGTCATTGCCATCGTCTTGATTGACGCAGGATTCAGATCACTGCCCGATTTGCCATTGTTTGCCCACGGCACCTCGTGGATGCTAGCAATCCTGGTCCATGTCCCCCAGTTTGTGATTCCTTTCCTGGTGATCTGCTGCATCAAACAACGAGGACTGGGAGAGTACGGCTTTAACCTGAAGGAGAATCCTCCGACCTTCACTCATCGGCGAATGCTGATGCTGGGGGTAGCCTTTGGGCTATTCATGTCCCTCAAGTACATCTCTCAGGTTGTCGCGGGAGAGCCGCTGGATATACCCCAGCCGGTGACCCTGGTCAGCGTGATGGGCAATCTGGCCTTTCAATGGATCGTGGTGGGACTGTGCGAAGAGACCATGTTTCGAGGGCTCATCCAGACCCACTTGATGAACAACCTGGAGGGATACGTCAAGGTCCTTGGGCACGATCTCCATGTGGGAACTGTGATTGGGGCCATCATCTGGGGCGCGTTCCATTTCGTCAACCTCCTGGTCATGCCCTGGGGACCCGCGATTTTCTACGTCATCCTCACGACCGTGATAGGTTTGGCCATGGGATACGCCTATCAGGAAACGCGCAGCCTGCTCACCACCATGATCGTGCACAACACGATATTCGGGGTGCCTCTGACCATAGGGTACCTCCTGCACTGGCTGCTATGAAAGGCCTCATGCTGGAGATTGCCCGGTTCCGACGGGAGAAGCTGCGTCGCCCGGCCGGTGGCCTGACGCACCCCCCCATTGCGACGGCAGAGCGGGCTTCCGTGCCTGCCCCCACACGACGCGGCCACAAGAGAGCGCCCCGACCGCACCGATGGGGAAGTGCGGCCGGAGCTGTCTGATGAGCCAGACTGAGGAACCACGTCCGGTTTGCCGTCCGGACGAATCCCCTTGTCACCACGCTAGAGCTTACGACTCTAGCGGATCCCCATCAACATAGCGTAACCTGAGGTGCCGCCATCATCGCCCAGATTCTGGCGGCGCTCAGGACCACTACCGCGAATAGAGGTCACTCGATCAAGATGCCATGAAGGCTAAGCGTACCTGCTCCAGACCTCTAAGGGTCGCACGTAGACAGAGTTGATCAGAGCACCATAGCCGGTTCGCTTTTGGACCTCACCTTCGTCGACGACTTGGACGTCCAGCTCGAAGCACAGCGCGTTGGCCTTGCAGCAGCCGAGTCGCTTGCATTCGTCAGCCAGAGCCGATCTCAGCGATGCCACCACCGATGACAGAGCCGCACTCTTGCGACTGACCCTGGCGATCAAGTTAAAGCCAGGCGAGAGGTTGGGTCGCCCAGGGATGGGCTCGTCCATACTGGTCGCATACTCGGGCTCATAGGTATAGACGGCTTTGATGGTATCATCCACCGAGCCCAGATACTCAGCCATGCTTTGAGCCATAGCATGCCGCATGTATTCGCAGACGCAGCAATCCCCGCTCTGCAGGGCTTTCCTCGCCTGCTCCTTCCCTCCCAAGCCCGCCTTTTCGGAGCAATACGCAATCGCTTCTTCCATCATTTTCGTCACCTCCGACTTTTCAAATGTGATTGCACACATCTCATCTTCCTCCTCACATGAACGACTCTTACCGAGCATCTGCCCCGTTTCCTGGCCCATTCTCCCACCAGGGCAGTCGTCTCTCATAACCTATCAGCTTCAGGCCGGTGATAGCTGCCACGTTGGGCTCCATGGCCCGCAGGTCCTCTTCACTCAGGTCCTTGATATCATCATGACCGGAAAGCATGGTCAGGATCTTGAGTTCTTCTCCGGTGGCCTTGATAAAGTTCGCCAGGCGGTCGCCTGCCTCCTCCGGGTCGAGCCGGGCCCGGAGTTCCGGGTCCTGAGCGGTGATGCCGTAAGCGCATTTGCCGGTCGAGCACGCCATGCAAGCCCGGCAGCCCATCGCTATCTCGGCCGCCGCGCCAAAGCCCACGCCGTCGGCCCCCATGGCCAACGCCTTGTACGCATCCAACCCGGAGCGCATGCCTCCCAGCACAAAGAGCTTGACCTTACGATGCACCCCCATGTCCTTCAGCGCCCGCACCGACGGCGCAATCAGGGCCACTGTCGGAATACCTACACCCTGCGTGACGATGGAGGGCGAAGCACCCGTGCCGCCTACCATGCCATCAATAGAGATGGCGTCCGCCCCAGCCTCAATGCAAGCCTTCACGTCTTCGTAGGGACGGCTTGGACCTAACTTGAAGAGAATGGGAACCCGATAGTCAGTAACGTCGCGTACAAAGGCGACCATGCGCTTCATGTCCTCTAGGTCCTGCACATCATAGTGACGGCAGGGGGAGAGGGCGTCGCTGCCCACAGGAATGCCCCGCACAGCGGCTATCTCTTCGGTCACCTTGGCTCCCATCAGGTGGCCGCCCATACCCGGCTTGGCTCCCTGACCGATCTTGATTTCCACTCCGTCTCCTGCACGGACATAGTCGGCCGAGACTCCCCACCGTCCGGTGGACCACTGGACGACCAGGTAGCCGCCCGGCTCCCACCGTTTCAGCGTTCGCTCTCTGTTCTCGAACCCCTTGATCAGCCAGGTCTCGTCCTCTAGCAATCCTCCCTCGCCGGTATTGTTCATGATCCCTGTCTGAGCAGACCCTATGGACAGCGCCATCCTGGCCTCTCTGGACAGCGCGCCGAAAGACATCGCCGGGAAGAGAAAAGGATACTTTAGGCGCATCGGATTCTCGCAGGTGTCCTCGCCGATGATCACCTCCATGTTACACTCTTCTCGGTACTTGTCGCGAGGGGCGGGAGAGGCGATCTGAGAGGGCACCACCGTGATATTGTCAAAGCTGGGCGCATAGCCCATGGTGCCAAACCCGCGCAGCATATACTGCCCACTCTGTGCCTTGTGATGAATCTCCTCTATCTGGGGAAACGTCCACGGCGCCCGCACCAGGAACTCTGATTCGGCGGGGTTGATGCGGATGGCGTCCTCCGGGCAGAACTCGGCGCAGATACGACAGCCGACGCAAGCGTTATAGTTCCCAACCCGCATATGCCCTCTCGCATCCACGGCAAAGACGTCGTAAGGGCAGACCTCAGCGCAGGTGGCGCACTTACCGGGCATCTTGGTATTGATGCACCGGTCTTTCATTACTGTGACACAGAACGTGCCGGTGATTGGTGCCATTATGGTTCTCCTTCAATCAGTCTCGCGACATCAAGCTGGACGGGTTATTTCGCTTTGTAGAAGGGCTTTTCCGACAGCCGGTTGATCTTCTTGAATTCCTTTGGGTCGGCATCAATGTCATGGTCCTGAAAGTAACCGCGCAGCCTGCTCAAGTCAGCCCCAGTCATCTCCTCCAGCAGCGTATTGTGCCCCAGGCTCTCCCAATCCCCACCGACGTAGATGCTTCC
>WSZX01000071.1 GCA_013139935.1 Ardenticatenales bacterium | reverse complement strand
GATCAGAACATCCTGGTCACAGAGCTGTACATCATTGAGAACCTGAGCGATATGGTGTTTTCAGGTACCAGCGGTGATCCGAGCGATGGCGTGGTGGAGCTGCCCATACCGCCTGGAACTGTCAGTTCGAAGATGCAGCGAGGGATGGATGATGGTATGGCCCCGGCCCTGCAGGGCGCGATTCGCACTGAGACGGGCTACCTGGACACCTTGCCAGTCCGCCCGGGAGCGGAAAGGCAATTGATGGTGACGTACGCGCTCCCATACGATGGCGATATGACGATCTCCCATCTTCTCCCTTACCGAGTAGAATCTGCTACCCTGTTTCTGGCCGGCGGCGACCTGGCCGTGGACAGTCCGGTGTTCCTTCCGGAGTCCGCCGAAAAAGGGCGGGCTGCACCAGGCATGCCGTTTGACCAATATCAAGCCGCAGAATTGGCGGCCGGACAAATCCTCTCTTTCCGGATCTCGGGTGAACCGGACCTGAGCGGCAAGAGCGGTTCGCGCCTCAATCAACCGGCCGCATCCCCTCTCTTCGCCGGCGGTGGGGATAATGCGGTCACCTGGACGGTTGGCGGGTTGGCGATGGCGGTGGCGCTCGCTGTCGCCGGCTTTTATCGGCGACGGTGGCGAGCGGATGCCGGCCGGGTCCGCACCGAACGGGATGACCTGCTTCAGGCGATAGTTGATCTGGACGCAGAGCACGCCGCCGGCGAGATTCCTGCCGCGCGGTATGATCTGGAACGAGAGTTGCTCAAGGCCGAACTGCGCAGTTGGTACGAAAAGCGCTAGAAGGATCGGACTTGCAGTTGCGCCACACCATGGTCTCACGCCAAAGATGATTCGAGTTCACCGTCTTGTCAAGAACTTCGGTGCTCATCCGGTCCTGCGAGGAGTAGACCTCCATGTACCGGCGGGCGAATATCTCGTGCTTGTTGGACCGAATGGAGCAGGCAAGACCACGCTTCTGAGACTCCTGGCCACGCTTGCCCGGCCGACGACCGGCGAGGTGCGAGTGGGAGGCTGGCTTCTGCCCCAATCTGCCGACCGGGTGCGCTCTCATCTGGGGTTTGTCTCCCATCAGCCGTTGCTGTATGCTGACCTCACGGCCGAGGAGAACCTGCGTTTCTTCGCCCGCATGTACGCATTGCAGGACGCGTCGGCGCGGATTGGTGAAGCACTGGACCTGGTCGGCTTGGCCAGACGGCGGGACGATTTGGTGGGAAGCTTTTCGCGCGGCATGCAGCAGCGCCTGACGATTGCTCGCGCAACGCTCCACCGGCCGGATGTGCTCTTGCTGGATGAGCCCTACACCGGACTGGACCAGGATGCCGTTGCCATGCTGGACGAGGTCTTGCGATCTGTCGCTTCGGGCGGCCGGACAATCGTCATGACTACCCACAACCTGGCGCGTGGCTTGTGCAACTCCCACCGGGTGGCCGTACTGTCGCGAGGCAGGATCGTTTTTCAGGCGGCCTCTGACACCATGGACCCAGGCGAATTCCAGCAGATATACGATCGGGTGACCAGGAGAACAGCAACAGCGTGATGGCAACCCGAGGCAGTCAGACAGGCGCGACCATGTCGACGGAGCGAGTCTCCTCCTCCTTGGGGGTAGCGGGTGCCGTTCTCTGGAAGGATCTGATCGCAGAGTACCGCAGCAAAGAGTTGCTTAGCGCAATGGCGGTCTTTGCGCTGATTGTGGTTGTGGTTTTCAACTTTGCCGTCGAGCTCCGCTTGGAGCTTGCGCGCGAGACCGCCATCGGCTTTCTGTGGGTGGTCACCCTTTTCTCGGGGATGCTGGGACTCAGCCGGTCGCTCGCGCGCGAAAAAGATCGTGGCTGCCTGGACGCCCTCTTGCTCTGTCCGGTAGATCGCGGAATGATTTTCTTGGGCAAGATGGTTGGCAATATCCTGTTCATTCTGGCGGTCGAACTGGTGATCATTCCACTGTTTGTGCTCTTGTTCGGAGTTCCGCTGTTCCAGCCGCTGGTGTTGCTGGTCATTCTGCTTGGCGTCATAGGTTTTGCTGGTGTGGGGACGCTGCTTTCTGCCATGGCGGTCCACACCCAGGCACGGGATGTGATGCTGCCGATCATCCTGCTGCCGGTGACAATACCCCTGGTTTTGGCCGCTGTGCGCGCCAGCCGCATGGTGATTGACGGCCGGGCGATGGACGAGTTCCTGCCCTGGGCTGGCATGCTGATCGCCTATGATCTGGTCTTGGTAACGGTTTCATACCTGAGCTTTGGGTTCATTGTTGAAGACTAGTTGAAGCGGTAGTTGGAGAGCAGACCCCATGAAAAGCGGAAAGGCTCTGGCGGCGCTGAATTGGTTGAGCGCCGGAATGGTTGCAGTTGCTGTCTACCTGGTCTTTATTGTAGCTCCCATGGAGCGGACGATGGGAATGGGCCAGCGCATCTTTTACTTCCACGTCGGGTCGGGTTGGGTTGGCGCGGCCGGTTTTTTGGTGGCATTGATCGCCGGCGGCGTCGCGCTTCGAACCGGTGCGCCAGAGTGGGACCGTTTGGCGGCTTCCGCCATAGAGATCGGACTGGTCTTTATCACCATGATCATTGTCACCGGCTCAATCTGGGCAAAAGCCACCTGGAACACCTGGTGGACGTGGAGCCCTCGCCTCACGTCTGCGGCCGTGATGTGGCTGGTCTACGTGGCCTACTTTATGCTTCGCAATGCGGTCGAGGACCCCGGCAAGCGGGCGCGCTTTTCTGCCGTATACGCCATTGTCGGGTTCGTGACTGTCATCGGCACCTTTGTGTCCATCCGCATGCTGGCAGACATCCATCCGACGATCTTTGGCACGGGTGCGGCTGAGCAAGGAGGCGGGCTGGCGGCCGGCATGCACCTACCCTTTTTCTTTTCGCTGGCTACCTTTACCGTTCTAGGTGTCACCCTTCTGTGGCATCGTGTGAGGCTGGCAAGGCTGTCAGATGAGATCGCGGAACTGCGGATCCGGTTGCTCTTGCGCTCCCGGAATTAGACGGCGCCGGCCAGAGGCGGCCGGAGAGCATGCGTCTCCCGGTAGCGGGTTCCTGC
>WSZX01000233.1 GCA_013139935.1 Ardenticatenales bacterium | reverse complement strand
ATCCCGTCTACTCGTTGACCGACCGCTGGATCAGCAGTCGGCTGAGCAAGGTGACGGGGGCGGTGAACCGTCTGTTCAGTCAGCATCAATACGGCGAAGCCGGCCGGCAACTGTACGAGTTCTTCTGGAGCGAGTTTGCTGATTGGTACATTGAAGCGGCCAAGCTACCGCTGGCGGCCGGTGGCGGCCAGGCGTTGGCAGCCGGGAAAACCCTTGTCTCTGTGCTGGATTGCGTCCTGAGGCTCTTCCATCCATTCATTCCGTTTGTGACCGAGGAGATCTGGCAGAACCTCAAGGCGTCCTGCAACGGGCGGCCCGATCTGGCTGTGGCGGGCGGCTGGCCAGACGCGCTCATCATTGCTCAGTGGCCCGAGAAAGCAGGCGAGGCCGACGAGAGCGCCGAAGATGAGTTTCGTTTCTTGATGGAGCTGATACGCGGCATCCGCAATGCTCGTGCAGAGAGCGACGTACAGCCGGGCAGGCGAGTCGAGGCCTTGATTGCCGGTGGCAGCCAGACGGCGTTGTTGAACGAGCAACGGGAGATCTTGGTGTTGCTCGCGCGCCTTGACCCAGAGAAGCTAACAATCAAGGAACAGATGGATGCGCCCGACCATGCGGTGACACTAGCCTTGGGCGATACGACCTGTTATCTTCCCCTGGCGGGAATGGTGGACCGGGATGAAGAAGGCGCGCGATTGAGAAAGGAACTGGCAAGTGTGGAGCAGCGAATCGCTCGCAGCGAAGGGCTGCTGGCTGGCCCATTCGCCCAGCGCGCCCCGGACCATGTGGTTCAGCGGGAGCGGGACAAGCTGGCTGAACTGCGGGCTACGCGGGCCACTGTGGCGGAAAGGCTGGCAGCCCTGTAGTGAGTAGCAGGTGCCGGGCATCGGTCCGGCATCCGGTACCGAGGAGCATTTCATGGCGCAGCACCCATGGCTCGATCCTAACCCGTTCTTTTTTCCTGGCGGCCGTGCGGGAGCGCTCTTGATTCACGGCTTTACCGGCGCGCCGACCGAGATGCACCCGCTGGGTGAGTACCTGGCGAGTAGCGGCCATACCGTCTCTGGGCCGCTGCTCCCCGGACACGGGACCACGGTGGCAGACCTGGCCGGTCGAAAATGGCGCGAGTGGAGCGCCTCAGTGGAAACTGCGTACGAGGAGCTGACCAGTCGCTGTGATTCGGTCTGTGTGGTCGGCCTCTCGCTGGGATCCTTGCTGGCGATAAACCTCGCCGCTGATCGGAAGGGGAGCCGCCCACCCGCCGGCCTCGTTCTGATCTCGCCCGCTATCTTTGTTGCCAATCCGCTCATGCGCCTGAGCTGGATCGCCCAATGGATCCCCCTCACGATTCCACAGGATTCAGCGGGCTCCGATCTGGCGGACCCGGAGGCCGACAAGCGCGTCTGGTGCTACGATGCGATTCCCGGTCGGGCGGTCCACCAGGTCAATCTGCTCTGTCGTCGTGTCCGGCGACTGCTGCCCACTATCACAGTCCCCACGCTGGTCGTGATGAGCCGGCGGGATGAGACGCTCAGATTCGAAAGCGGACCTTATGTGATGGAGCGAATATCCTCAGCAGACAAAGAGATGGTCACACTCTACCACTCTGGCCACAATGTGCTGGTTGACCGGGAGCGGGAGATGGTCTGGGAAAGGACGGCCGGGTTCATCAGCAAGCTAACCTCATCCCTCCCTGCGCCGCAGCCCGGTCTCCCGCGTGAGGAAATCCACCGGTAGCAAGCAAGGGCATCAAGTGTCGTCTCCCTGACCCTCAAGCGCGGGCACGTTTCACCTGGGGTGTATCAACCCTCAGCAGGGGAACCAGCCTCGTCTCAGGTGGAGGACGAGGACGGCTCGCTGTGCAGTGAGCATCACGTGCCGCCGGGCGATCTCCCGCCCGGGAGCACAGACGCCAGTTGTGCAATTACCTTGGCTGGTCATCCGGCATGGGTTCGGGATTCCGCTTCAGCCAGCGAGCCAGCCAGGACTTGACTGGTCGGTAGCGCTTGACCATAATCACCGTCTTGGGGCATTCGCGGGCGAGCTGCTCTGGGATGGAGCCGAACAATCTCTGCTCCAACAGCCCTTCGCGGGGTGCATTGACCATCACCAAACTGTGACGCTGTGCCTCGTCCATGATGGCCTGAAACTCGTTCGCGTGAGACGTGACTTTGATGTGTACTGCCGCGTCCTCCTCTCGGGCCAGTTTCTCAAGCACCGCTCGTGCTCGCATCAGCCCGGCCCTGCCTTCCGCAGGAGAGACAACGGTCAGGAGGGTGATGGTGGCGGGCCGCTGGTGGTGGGCCTCAAAGCAGCGGGCCTGGCTCTGGGCCAACTCGAGGGCCAGCGCTGCATGGGGGCCACCCACGGTCGAGATCAGGATCCGTTCCGGCAATTCGCGCTCTCGAAAACGTACCACCGCCAGGTCGCATGGGGGATTGGCCGCCAGTAGATCAATTACGCTACCGAATGCCAGGTCAGCGGCATAGGCAAAGCCAGGCCAGCCCAACAGCATCAGATCCACATCGCGCTCTTTGGCCGTCATCTGGATGACTTGGCCTACATTCCGGCCGACCCGCAGCATGGTCCGCACTGGCACATTTCGCTTCTTGGCTTCAGAGATCACCGTTTCCATCAGGGCGCGTCCCTCGGCAAGGTAGTGTCGACCTTCAGCCAACGACAGTTGCGTGGGCACACGCACCACATGCAGCGCCAGTACCTCTCCGTCCTGATCGCAGGCGATGGCGCTGCCCAGCAAGCCAAGGCGGCGGGCCTGGGGGTGGTTCTTGACCGGAACCATCAC
Organism: Ardenticatenales bacterium; assembly: GCA_013139935.1. GTDB lineage: Bacteria > Chloroflexota > Anaerolineae > Promineifilales > UBA4811 > GLR113. Next base: position 6,602 of record WSZX01000233.1, on the reverse strand, counting down.
CGAGAAGCGGCGCTTTTCCAGCATTTCCTCCATGAGAATGGGTGCCAGCTCTTCCGGTCTGGCCTCAGCCCGGGTGTAGGCAAAGTAGATAACGAGACCAGCGCCGATCCAGACCAGGCTCACGGCCCAGGCGCTGGGCAAAAAGGTGACCTGATAGACAGCCAGTGCCAAGTTGAGGACAATACCAAGCGCGGGCAGCCAGGGGAAAAAGGGCACCCGGTAGGTCCGCCCCAGGGTTGGCTCGCGCCGGCGGATGAGGATGAGCGATGCGTTGACCAGCGCAAAGCAGAGCAAGAAGAGTAGGCTGGCGGCCGAGCCCACCACCTCGACCGGCAAGGCTATCGCCATAACTATCAGAATCGCACCGGTCACCAGCACCGCTACGTGGGGTGTACGACGGATGGGATGAATAGTTGCCAGCACGGCCGGCAGCATGCGCTCGCGCCCCATTGAAAAGGCTACCCGCGACGACGCAAGCACCGTTGCGTTCAACGCAGACATGGTAGACAGAAGCCCGCCAAACACAATGACAAGCACGCCCACGGCCGGCATAAAGTTCTCGGCCGCACGCACGATGCCAGTCTCTTTGTATATCCCCAGCACCTCCCATGCTGTGTTAATCGGAGGGTCCGAAGGATCCAGGAGGCGTGCGCCGTGCACGCTCAACTCGGAAGGCTGCTTGCCATAGATGTCGGTAAACGCGGTCACGTCCACCGCGCCGATGCTCACCAACAGGATTAGCAGGTAGATGGTCACAGCGATGGCCAGCGAGGCAAAGGTGGCCCTGGGGATGTTTCGGGTGGGGTCCTTGATCTCTTCGCTGACCGTGGCGATCAGGTCGTACCCCTCAAAGGCGATGAACGTAAGGCCCATCGCCACCACCACTCCTCCCATTCCCTTGGGGAGAAAGGGTGAGAAATTGCCCCTCAACAGCGCCGGTTGGCGGCCGATAGCGGCCAACCCAAAGGCGATGAACAGGCCGAGCACCAGGATTTTGGCCATGGTGATCACGTTCTCTGTTTTGCCGGTAACGTTGGCGCCCACCACGTTGAGTGAGATAAAAGCTGTGCTGATGGCGATGGTGGCCAACGCGATCGCTCCACCACGCCCCAGCAATCCCACCAGTACATCTGAAACGGCCGGGAAGTAACTGTGCAGCAACTCCATAAAGTAGCCACCAAAGCCCACAGCGTACAGAGCGCAGGCTACCATATAGGCAAACCATAACATCCAGCCGGAAATGAATCCAATGAGGCCGGGGAATGCTCGCTTGACAAAGGCATACCCGCCTCCTGCCTCTGGGATGGCGGAGGCCAATTCGGCGTAGGCAAAGGCCGTGATCAGAGTGACCAGGCCGTTGAGGGCAAAGGCCAGCAGCGCGGCCGGGCCTGCCTCACCGGCCGCTAGGCCGGTGAGTACAAAAATCCCGGCGCCGATCATCGCTCCGACACCGAGCATGGTCGCGTCGAAACCGCCCAGCGTGCGGGCCAGCGTGACACCGTTATCTTTTCTCATCCGACCATTCCAGTGACAGTGACCAATAAAGCGGAGCGTAGTATAACATGAAAGAGGACCCGACTCAATGGGCGGCCGGCGGAGAAGAATTCCAGAGGGTGTGGAGAAAGGCCCGCCGCGGGCGGAGAGAGATGGGGAGTGAGAACAGGACGTAAGGCTTCCCAATCCCACCCCGGCAATCTCCGTCTTGCAGCACGGAACCACTGATGGAACTGGGTGTTGTCTATTTGTCGAAACCCTCAGCTCCACCTGCTGGCGCTGGCTCTGATTCTGCTGTATAAACGTGGGCCGTTCTCTATAGCGTGGTCGGACAGGACGTATCGAGTTGGCTCACGCATCAACTTCCCACAAGTTATCCAGCTCCCTGGAAGGGGCTTTGGCCGGGGGTGGCGATCCCGCTACGTCGCCGCTCTATGTTTTTGGCCCGTTTCTCAAGTTGATTGTTGCCGGCGGGGTGGCGAGCATCACTTTTGGCGCTGCCGTATGGCTGGTGGTCCTTACGATCGCCATGGTTTCCGCCTTGTACCGACTGGTGATGAGGTGGGTCACCGATGGGAGCGGCGGCAGCGGACTGAGCGAAGAGGAGTTCGGCCGCTGGGCGGCCAAAGTCGATGCCAGTGTGGTCTTTATCGAGTACACCCTTACATTCCTGGTAAGCATGGCTGCCCTGGTAACCTTTGTCGCCGACCGCATTCCGCATCTGAATGCAACCATCGTCGGAATCCAGTACCGCGTCTTTGTGGCGATAGCGCTGAGCATTCTGATCGGCTGGGTGGTCAATCGCGGCCCCAAGGTCGCCGCGCGGGCATTTGGCCCTGCCACGGCCGGCGTGCTGCTGTTGCTCTGGGGCATGGTGTTCGCTACCATCTGGAAACTCGGCTTTCGCCTGCCTGACTTTGACCTCCGTGCCTTTGCCCCCGAGAACCTGCGCTTCACCATTGGTGGCTATACCCGCATTCTGGCCGTGATGACCGGCATCGAAGTCTTTGCCAATCTCGTGGCTGCGTACGAAGGTTCGCCGCAGGAGAAGAGCAGAAAGGCGTTTGGGAGCTTGCTCATTATCATGGGTACTGCCTCGGTCACGATGCTCATCGTTGGTCCGGCCATCTTTCAGTTGTCCGATCCGACTAACGAGCACGTTTCGGTCTTTACTCAGACAATGGACGCGCTGCTGCCGGCCCCACTCCCGTACCTGGGCACCCTGGTTGGCATCGCGGTGCTCATGTCCGCCTGTGCCGCCAGCGCCCAGGGACTGCAAAACCTGGCGCTGGGGCTTCGAGACCGGCACTATGTGCCGCCATCTCTCGGACAGCGGAATCGCTTTGAGGTAGCCGACAAACCGGTCTGGATTGAGGTGGGGTTGGCTTGTCTCTGTTTCTTGTGTTTTGGCACCAATGAGGAAACCTACCTGGCCATCTATGCGGCCGGCGTCTTTCTCCTGTTGAGTATGACGGGCTGGGCGTCCACCAAGAGACTGTTGCGGCAAATCAAGAGTGAGTTCTCAATAGCCCAGCTTGCTCTCGCCGGAGGTGCCGCGACCGCTGCAGTGATGACCACAGGCGCAACGATTCTCATCTTCGAGGAGCGTTTTCTCGAGGGTGTGTGGGTTTATTTCGCGCTCGTCCCTGTCCTCTATGCCATCTTTAGCTATTTCCGCCGGACGCTGGGTGATCCGAGTCCGGAGAGGGAAATGATAGGCGAGATCCACGGGGCGATGCTCGGTGGGTTCGGGTTGGGGCAGGCCTTGCGGCAGGCGACCAGCGAATCAGCCCGCCCGCGGGTGGCTGCCCGGATGGTGGCGGCCAGCTGGCAACCCGCGCCGGCGCTCGCCGCCCAGTTGCAACGTGAGGCGATCGGTCCGGCGCACCTCCTGGTCCCGCTCGATGGATCCCGATTTGCAGAACTGGCGCTTCCGCTTGCGGCGGCGATCTGCCGGCAGTGCCGCGCTCGCCTCACCCTCGTCTCGGCGCTGCCGGAAAACGCGGCCTACCTGAGCCGGATGATCAGCAGCTTGAATGGGGAAGGGCTACAGGCGGGATATGTCATTGGCGATGGATCCGTGGTGGAGGCAACTCGTGCTCTTGTTGAAGAGACGGACGCAGACCTGGTTGTCACCAGCACTCGAGGAGGCTCAGGCATTAGGCACTGGCTGAGCGACGGGGTGGCCCACAAGCTGGTAGGTGTCATTGACCAGCCAATCATCCTGGTCCGGTCGAACCCCGGAGAGAATGGCAGAGCACCAGAAATCAACAAGCTGCTGGTGAACCTGGATGGCTCTCACTTTTCCGCGCGCGTCTTGCCGTATGCCAGGGCGTTGGCGGCCGCCTTTGGGGCGGAGATGCTACTGCTGTCGGTGCCTGAGGTGCCCGAGGCCGATCGGTTTGGCGCCGCTCCAGACAGAGTGGAAGAGATGCGCGCCGAGGCCGAAACCCAATTGTGGCGCTACCTGAATGATGTGGCGGCTCTTGTCCAGGATGAGAGCATAACGGTACGGATCATGGTTACCGGCTCCTACCCTGTGCACACGATAGTGAGCACGGCCGAATCAGAGGCTGCCGATCTGATTGTGCTATCAACTCGCGGCCGTGGAGGGCTGAATCACCTGATCATGGGCAGCGCGGCCCAGCGGGTGGTGGAGCAGACCCGGCTGCCGGTTTTCCTTCTCCCGGTGCGGGACTAGAGCTCGCTGCGACTACGGCCCATGACATTGTCCGACCACATCTGCGCCAATGTCCACCTGATATCAATTGGGGCGCGGCCGCGGCCCAGTATGAGATGTTACTCTCATAGAAACATGACTTTTGTCCTCGACGAATGGCCTCCGCCGCTGTTATACTTGGAATAGTTGCAGGTTTGGAGACGTTCATGCTGGAAGAGATCATCTATCTGGACAACGGCGCCACCACTCGGATGGACAAACGGGTGCTGGCCGCAATGACTCCGTTCTTCTTGGAGACCTATGCAGCTGCCACATCCCAGTTTGGGTACTCTATGGGTATCGACGCCAAGGATAGACTGGAGGAAGCACGGAACACGGTTGCCCGGGAGCTGGGTGCGGCGCCAGAAGAGTTTGCTTTTACTTCCGGCAGCACTGAATCGAGCAACATGGCGCTCAAGGGTGTGGCGCTGGCGCTGGGAGAGAGAAAGGGAAAGCACATCATTACCACCTCGATTGAGGATTTCCCCGTTTTGCACAGCGTGCGAGTCCTAGAAAAGCGGGGATTCTCAGTGACCTATCTGGAAGTGGATGAACTTGGTCGCGTAGACCTGAACCGGTTGAGCGAGGCCATGGAGCCAGAGACGATTCTCGTCTCGGTGCAGATGGCCAACCAAGAGATCGGCACCTTGCAGAACGTTGCGTCGGTGGGCGCCATTTGTCGAGAGCGGGGCGTACTCTTTCACACCGATGCATCCCATTCCTTTCCGCGGGTTCCGATGGATGTGCGTGAGCTTCCGGTCGACCTGGTCACCGTCACCGCACATCTCATCCACGGGCCCAAGGGGGTAGGCGGGCTGTATGTGCGCAAGGGAACGCCGCTGGTGAAATGGATGGATGGTGGTTTCCAGGAATTCAACCTGCGGGGCGGAGTGGAGAACATCCCTGGGGCGATTGGTTTTGCCACAGCGATAGAGTTAGTGACGCCGGAAGAGACGTCCGGACTGCAAGTCATGCGCGATCAGCTAATTGAGCGCTTGCTCCAGATTCCCCACGCCCGCCTGAATGGTCCCCCTGAATTGCGCCTACCGCACAATGTCAACGTATCGTTTCGCTTTGTTGAGGGCGAGTCCATCTTGCTGCATCTGGATATGCGCGGCTTTGCCGTCAGCACTGGATCCGCCTGCTTTAGCCGGTCCCTGGAAGCAAGCCACGTGATGATGGGCATCGGTGGCGACCACGAACGGGCTCATGGCTCGGTGCGGTTCACTTTTGGCCGTTTCAACCGGCCCAAAGATGTAGATGCGGTGGCAGACGCCATTGCGGAGGTTATTGAGAGACTGCGGGCGATCAGTCCGCTTGGGAAGCAATAGGTAAATGGGTGGCACTTGTCGCAGCCGGCGCGCTGAATCGACCGATGTCATCGAACACCTTAATGCTGCTTGGATGAAAAGAAATCTCGCTCTCGTCCTGGCCCGCCAGAGTCGCTGCTCGCGGGTCGGTTCGTTGGCGGGTTTGCCCTAGGAGTATCCTATGCCATTACCATACAGTGACATCGTCATGGACCATTTCAGGAATCCGCGCAACGTGGGGCGGATAGATAACCCAGACGCCAAGGCGATTGAGGGCAGTCCGGCCTGTGGGGACATGGTCGCCGTCTACCTGAAAGTCGACCCCGACAGCCACCGGATTACAGAAGTCAGCTTTGAATCCTACGGATGTGCCTCCAACATTGCCACCGCCTCTATCATCACCGAGATGGCCAAGGGAAAGACGCTCGAAGAGGCCAAAGCGCTCACCTGGAAGCAGATATCAAAAATGCTGGGCGGTCTGCCCGCGGTCAAGGTTCATTGCTCCGTGCTGGCAATAGACTCGCTGCGCGCCGCCGTAGAGAACTATGAGGAGCGCCACGGGTTGGTCAAAGAGCGAAAACCGACAACGGTTGAAGTGGTGCGCCGCCGCCTAAAGCGGGTGATGAATCCAATGGTGGGTCTTGATCTGGTGCGCACACGGCTGGTTAGAGACATCACGGTTGCCGACGGGCGCGTGCAGGTGGCGCTCAGCCTGTGCTCCGATCATCAGTTCGCAGTCAACATCCGCGAGGAAATCATGGAAAAAATCGAACCTCTCTGGGATGTTCACGAGGTGACGGTTCAGTTCGACGAAAGGGCGCTTTCGGAGCTGCCCGTAGTACAGTAGGAGAAAGCCATGGCACAAATGCGGGTTGATGTGCGCGGGGAAACCTGCCCGATACCGCTGGTGGAGATGCGCAAGGCGCTGCGCAAGGCTGCGCCGGGCGATGTGGTTGAGGTGATCGGGACACACCCTGCGTCCCGAAAAGAAATCCCGATGGCAGTCGAGGCGCTAGAGTTGGAGCTTGTCAGCATTGAGGGAACGGACTCTGATTGGACAATCCGCATCCGCCGATGAG
>WSZX01000082.1 GCA_013139935.1 Ardenticatenales bacterium | reverse complement strand
AAACACAACGTCAAGGATTCATCCATGTTGAACCAAGCCGGCCGCAATCCAGCGCCATTCCATTTGGTGTTCAAGCCAACACGGCCGATGGGAGCTGGCGCATCTCATTGGGCTGCCAAAGATGATTGTACTCCAGAGGAGCCGAATTCGCCACGCCTATCGCCCGCATATTCGTCAAGATGATCAATAGGTTTGATCCAGGTTCGCTCGGATGAGAATGCTCTTCCGGCAGTAGGCCCGCGGAATCGCGGGGCTATAGTGCCGCGGAATCGCGGTGCAACGGCCAGGCAGAAAAGAGACCGCTTGGAATCTCATTACGCGGATGTGAATGATCTGGGTTGGCCGCCACCCCTGCCAGCTTTCCTCACCTGCACCACCTGCGCAGGGCAGGTACTGCGTGCCCGCACAACTGCACTGCGCGCAGCCGCAAGTGGGCGCACGTGTGTGCAGCATCGGAAGTGCAGAGGGGGCAGCGCTTGGCTTGTTGTTCTACACCCTCCTCTCTTGATCGGCCGCGCCGAGGGGACGAATGCTCAGTGTCGCCTGCGGGTCGAGGCTGCGGCGTGCCGGCAAGCTCCCCAACGCCGGACTAGTGTCGTGTTGCATCCGGGTTGTTCATCGCTTTTCTCCCGGCGTTCGCTGGTTACAGTTTTTGCGTATTGCGGGCAATAGTCAGACATTGTGTGCTGGAAGCCCTTGGTAAGAGTCGGGCGGTATGGTACACTCTTGTCACGTTTTCCTGGAGGCTATCGCATGGTTGATACCGTTGCCGAAATGACAAAACAAGAGCTCAAGGAGCTGATCGAGACCTCAATCGAGCAGAAACTGCTTGACCTGCTGGGGGATCCCGACCTGGGATTGGCGATTCAAGCCACGATGCGCGAGCGACTCGTGCAGCAGCAGGAAGCAGTGGCAGGCGGCGAGCGAGGTGAATCCTTTGAAGAGATAGCGCAGCAGCTTGGATTGGGTTGACCCTCGCGTACGAGGTCCGGATCCTGAGACTAGCGACTCGCGAGTTGGCCAAACTTGACAAGCCTATCACGGTTCTGCAAACTCAGGGTGGGCGACTATCGGGTGCTGTATCAGGTTCTTCGCGACGAACAGACGATTGTCATCCATCAGGTCGGTCACCGGCGCGACGTATACCGGCTTCGCTAGGCGTCGATTCGCCCTGGGCCAAATGCCGCGATAGTGGCTGGAATCCCCGGTGCCGGATGTGAGCGGTCAAACGTATCCAAGGACACCACGAATGCGCCCGATGTCAGTGTGGCCCTTCGGGTGTTGGAGTTCAGATGGGCCAGCAGGAACAGTCATTCTTGCGGCGTGACGCCCCTGTCCCACGTAGCCACTTCAAGTATCCTTGCCACCGCAGGCATCTCGCCGCGGTTTGTGCCCTGCAGTGGAATGGCTCCGGCGTCGCGAAACATCCCCGCGCGGTGGGACGCAGATCAGCACTGGGCATGTGTTGATATGACACTGTCGTTGTCCTTCTGTCCATGGGTACTTTTAATCGTCACTTGACACCCTGCGCTCATTTGAGGCGATGCTCGGTTACGTCCGAGGTACGACAACTGAAACCGGCCTTGAGGTCAAGGCGACCTTGGTGGAGCAAGAGCACAAGAAGGGCATCTCGGTCCCGGATATTGAAGTGGCAATGCTGGTGATTTACCCCAAAAGCTACGTAAGAGAGGGTTCACTGCTCTATCAGGCAGAGAGAAGCCTCCATTTCCTCGAATCTGTCATCGAGGCTGGCTCCCAAGCTCAACCACTCTTCCTCCGAGGCAGGACAAAGTGACGAGCCTCGGAACGCCTTTTCGACGTCGTAAGGGTCATTGAACTTGAGACAATGATAGATGTGTCTGGTCAACGCTGCACAGACGAACGGCATTGCCTTGTACCATTCTCGGCCTTCGGCCACTTTGCGTTGGAATAGCTGTTTGTAAGGATTGTCCCCTTTGTCGAACCAGACCAAAGGAGCGGCAATCTGGAATAGTACTCGTTTCATGGTCCGGTTGCCCCGGCGTGACATCTTGGTGCGGTCGATGGTCTGCGACTTCTGCAGCCCTGCGTAGTAGCCGGTGTAGGCTACGTACTTGCGGTAGTTAGAGAAGCGGCTAACATTGCCGGTCACAGCCAGGATCACCCCTAGCGTGGTTGGGCCGGAATAGGGAACATTGGCTATCACCCAGAACCAACTCGGTATTCCCTTGAGGAATCGTACCGATACGGCCATCGGCCCTACGTCGGTCGATGGGTTGCCCTGCAACAACTCGAACTGCATGCCCATCCCGATCATCCAGGCCACATAGGCAACGATGCCCAGGACAAGGGCGCGCTTCCACTGGCCTCGGGTCACCCCCTCAAATCGGCCGTCGCCCGCAAAGAGGAATCCATAGACGATGAACGGGAGCTAGGCAAAGCGGTTCCAGGCGCCCGGTGACTCTGTGCCCAGCGCCGCCTCGATAATGGCTACGGGCAGGGCGAGGGAGAAGATCGCCCGCGGCCGGGCGCGGGTGGAAGCGGGCCGCGAACTTCCTGCGGGCACTGACCTGACCTGCCATGCCGGCCTGGGACCGGCCGAAATCCAGGATCACTGCTGGCTGGACAGAGCCGGGAAGCAACTGGTGCGTTCTGCCATGCAGCAACTGGCCACGCCGTGCATGCAGGCCTTCCACCACACGTGAAGCGTCAAGCGGGGCCGCCCGACTGCGGACCTGGCCGCGGCCCCAGAAACACAGCCCGCTCACCTGGCCGAGGCCATCCAGTACCGGCCGCGCCCGTAACCATCTTGGTCCGGCAGCAGCGCGGGCTTGCGCCCGCGCTGACCGGTCATCGTCCCGGCCCGGATACGATGCCGCACCCGCTGCCATCGCCGCCCTTCCCCCACCGCCCCGCTGACCTAGCCGGCGCTTTTCGGCCGCCGGCCGAATTTGCCATCGCGCGCCAAAGCGTCTATAATTCCGCGTCTTATCGTGCAACATGAGTGGCAATTTTGACCCTCTTGGGCTGAGAACATCACTTGGCTCTGGTACGTCAAGGAGTGTTTTCAGTGGATTTTCAGTCGTTCTCTCTTGAGCCTCGCATCCAGCGCGGCGTGCAGGCGGTTGGGCATACCGTCCCCACCCCCATTCAAGCCCAGGCGATCCCGTTGGTGTTGAGCGGCCGGGACGTGATGGGACTGGCCCAGACCGGCACCGGCAAGACGGCCGCCTTTATGCTACCCATCCTCCAGCGCCTCTATCGCGGCCCGCGGCGGCGCGTCCGCGCCCTCATCGTGGCCCCGACCCGCGAGCTGGCCGAGCAGATCCACCAGGTTGGCGTCGAGCTGGGCCGGTTCACCCACGTCAAAGGGGTCACGGTCTATGGCGGTGTGGGCAAGGTCCCCCAGGTGAAAGCGCTAAAGCGGGGCGTCGAGATCGTCGTGGCCTGCCCCGGCCGGCTGCTCGACCTTATCGGCGACGGCGCGATCGACCTTTCGGGGGTCGAGGTGCTGGTCCTGGATGAGGCGGACCGGATGTGTGACATGGGCTTTTTGCCCGACATCCGCCGCATCCTCAAGCACCTGCCACACAAGAGGCAGACCCTCTTCTTTTCCGCCACCATGCCGGACGAGATCCGCGAGCTGTCCCGCTCTATCCTGCACAACCCGGCGACGGTCCAGATCGGCCAGATCGCGCCGGTCGAGACCGTATCCCACGCCCTCTACCCGGTGCACCAGAGCCAGAAGAAGCGATTCTTGCTCGCCATGCTCGCGGGGCCGTGCACCGGCCGGACGCTGGTCTTTACCCGCACAAAGTACCGCGCCCGCAACCTGGCCCGCGACCTGGAGAAGAAAGGCTATAACGCCATCGCGCTGCAGGGCAACATGTCCCAGAATCAGCGCCAGCGGGCCATCGACGGCTTTCGCAACGGAAAGTTCGACATCCTGGCGGCCACTGACATAGCCGCCCGCGGCATCGACGTCGCTGGCATCTCGCACGTCATCAATTTCGACATGCCCGACACCGTCGACGCCTATACCCACTGCATCGGCCGCACCGGCCGGGCGGAAGCGTTGGGCGAGGCGCTGACTCTGGCTGTCGAGGAGGACGACGAGATGGTGCGCAAGATTGAGGGGGTGCTAGGCGAGCCGATCCAGCGCCGAAAGCTGGAGGGGTTCGACTATGGCAACCTGGTGGCCGCCCAACGCTTCCAGACCGTCCGGCCGGGAGCCAATGGCCGATCCAACGGCCGCCAGCAGCAACAGAGTCGTCGTCGTCAAAGACCCACCAACCGCGGCCGGCGCGGCCGCTAGGGCGCCTCGCGCTGGAAAAGGACAGCGATCAGTAGCGCTCCCGACTTGGCGTAATGCCCACGGGGTGGCAAGCAACCAGCGCACCCGTCATCATCGCTGGTCAACCCGAGAATTCAGCGCCTGGTCGCTTTGAACGAAAAATCTCCCGCGTCGCACGTCATCCGGCCCCCAGACATATCACTTGAATGGTCCAGTCGCGTGATGAATCTGCACTGATTGGATCCGGATCAATGCAGTTGGGATAGACGGCATCGTAAT
>WSZX01000260.1 GCA_013139935.1 Ardenticatenales bacterium | reverse complement strand
CCCCCACATTGATGACGTGAGGACCTATCCTCCTGCCCGGTCGAATTTGCTCTCAAAGGATTCCCTTTTGCGTTTCTCCCACCCAGCCGCACCATGTTCCGGGGCAAGCTGCGCGACGCCGGCTAGTGCGCAAGGCTCAAGAATAACCCAGATCCGGGCCTGCTGGACGACACCGTTCGCGACGATCTAGCCGGGTTGACCTTCACTCAACCGGCTTTCGAGCTGGCAGGCCCATTTTCCACATCACCCCCAGAGTACTATTGACCTCTGCTTCCTCTACATATAGACTTAGGTTAGGATTTGGTTAGCTTGGAGACAGGGGTTCCGTCTCAGTCTTGTACAACTCAAGACGGCGGTGCCAGGAGAACGCATCATGAAGACCAGACGAGCAGCGTTCATGAAAATCGGCTCAGTGCTCTTGATAACATCTCTGCTATTGGGCATAGCGTGCATTCCGCAAGGTAGCGTTGGTGCGGACATTCAGGGCCCGCTGGAGTTGGTGTCCGTCATCGTGCAGGGTCAATCAACGGCCGAGTTGGTGGAACTCATCACTGCCATGGACGGCCGCGTCACCCAGGAATTGCCCGTCATTCACAGCATAGTGGCTGATCTTTCTCCAGAGGCGGTCGAGCAAGTCAGGCTCCACCCCGCCGTCAGTCGCGTCTGGCTCAACCACAGCGTAACCAAGGCGGGCGAACCCGATGGCACAGTCGAGGCGCCCAGTGCCGGGACCCTCCTGTGGACGACCACCACTGACAAACCGGTTGATCATGCACCGGTAGGCGCCCCCAATGGGACGCTGGTAGTGGCGGACAAGGTAAACACCGTGTACGCCTATGACACAGACGGCGCGCTGCTTTGGACGTTCGAGACCGGCGGTCAACTGGATGCGGGCCCGGCGGTTGGCCCGGATGGTGCGGTCTATATCGGCGACACGAATGGCACATTGTGGGCCCTGAGCGCTGACACTGGCAGTGAGCTCTGGCACTACGACGCGGGCAAACCAATCCGGACGGCCGCCGCTGTTGCCGGCGACGGCACCATCTTCTTTGCTGCCCAGGGATCATTGTACGCCCTGGACGGCGGTGGCAGCTTTCTGGCAAGCCTTGAATCCCGCAGGGAAATCACAACCTCGCCGGCAATCAGCCCCAATGGCAGCGTCGCCTACTTTGGAGACCGGAACGGCAACCTGTATGCGTTTGACCTGGAGGCAAGAGCCGGCTGGCTGTTGCTTGAGAACAGCAATGGAGGCCAGGCCATCGAACACACGCCCACAATCAGCGCCGATGGAAGCACCATCTACATCGTTATCAAGAAAATGATCGCTGCGATTGTCGCGGACAGCGGTGAGGCCACCTGGACCTTTGAAGCAGCCGCCATGATCGGCGGCGCCCCTGCACTCGATCGCGCCGGCAATCTCCACTTTGGCGACAGTCAGGGCAATCTGTACGTACTCGACAGCGATGGCGCCCTGCCCCAGTCTATTCAGACTGACGCCGCCATCAAGACAGCAGTAGTGACCACCTCCGGCGGCGATTCCTTTGCCACCGTCCAGGACGCACTGTACGCGATCAGTGCAGCCGATGGCGAAGCCTTGTTCGAGTTCCTGCCCGAAGGAGTGATCCAGACGGATCCGATTCTGGGCAGGAATGGGACCGTGGTCTATGTGACGGATAGCCAGAAGAACCTGTATGCCATTGCGACCGGCCTGGCGCCTGATACCGCCTATCCCCGGGTGGTCGGTGCCCCGGATGTCTGGACGCAGGGAGTCAAGGGGGACGGTGTTGCAGTCGCCGTCATAGATACCGGAATCGCCCCGCTGGACGGTCTGGCGTATGATACGGATGGAAACCCTCGTCTTGTGGGCTGGGCAGACTTTGTTGATAACTCGCCGGTGCCGATAGACCCCAACGGACACGGAACCCTGGTTGCAGGCATCATTGCCAACAGCGAGACAACCGAGTTCGGACACTATGCTGGTGTTGCCCCCGATGTTGAACTGGTCGGAATCCGCGTGCTGGATGAGACCGGGTCGGGAACCTATGCCGGCGCCATTGCCGGAATCGGTTGGGCGATACAGAACAAGGACCTCTACAACATCCGGGTGATCAATCTGTCGCTGGTGGCGCCGGTACAGTCCCACTACTGGGATGACCCGCTCAACCTGGCAGTGATGGCAGCCTGGGCATCGGACATTGTCGTCGTAGCCGCGGCGGGGAACGAGGGTCCCGAACCATTAACCATCAACGTACCGGGCAACGTCCCGTACGTGATCACCGTGGGGGCGTTCACCGACAATTTCACTCCGAATGACGCCAGCGACGACTATTTGGCCCCGTTCTCGTCGGCCGGACCGACTGGCGATGGCTTTGTCAAGCCAGACGTCATCGCCCCAGGCGCCCACATGGCATCCCTGATGGCGGCCGATTCCTATCTCGCGCAAGCGAACCCGGACAACCAGGTAGCCGGGGAGTATTTCCAGATGGCAGGCACCTCGGTAGCTGCACCGGTTGTTGCCGCCATAAGCGCTCTGGTTCTCGACCAGAATCCGGCCCTCAGTCCAGACCAGGTCAAGTATCGCGTCATGGCCGGCGCTCTGCTAACGGCATTCGATACTGATTACGATGGTTCGCCAGATGTTCTTGCGGCAAGCCCATGGCAGCAAGGGGCCGGCCGCGTTTGGGCGCCCAGCTCGGTTCTATCGACCTCAACAGATGAGGCCAACTCAAGCCTGAACATCTATCTCGACTTGACCGGAGAGGAACACTACATCGGCCCGACTCTCTACGATGGAGAATCAGGCAGCTTCTATCTCGAAGACGGTGGTCTGGTCTGGGACGGTGGGCTCGTTTGGGATGGTGGCCTAGTCTGGGACGGTGGCCTGGTCTGGGATGGCGGTCTCGTCTGGGACGGCGGCCTGGTTTGGGACGGCGGACTCGTATGGGATGGTGGTCTCGTCTGGGACGGCGGCCTGGTTTGGGACGGCGGCCTGGTTTGGGACGGTGGCCTGGTCTGGGACGGTGGCCTGGTTTGGGACGGCGGCCTGGTCTGGGACGGCGGCCTGGTTTGGGACGGCGGACTCGTATGGGATGGCGGCCTAGTTTGGGACGGTGGCCTGGTCTGTGACGGCGGCCTGGTTTGGGACGGTGGGCTCGTGTGGGATGGTGGCTTGGTCTGGGACGGCGGCCTGGTTTGGGACGGTGGGCTCGTATGGGATGGTGGCTTGGTTTGGGACGGCGGACTCGTATGGGATGGCTGTCTTGACCAAATCGCCGTCAGCGTTGGAAGCACGGTGGACGGGTGGTAGTACATAGCACCGTCAGCGTCAAGATCGCCGGGATGGCCCTTCGGGCCATCCCTTTTTTTCTGTTGTAGGCTTCTATGAGACTCCCTGGGAGCTAGCTAGAAATCTCTCCTGTGCTCTCGTCTCTTCGAGGCGAGCGCCCAAACTGTGGAAGATCTCGCGGGATTTCGTGAGATAGTCAGTGGCGCGCTGCTTTTCTCCCCGGGCATCCGCCAACAGCGCCAGTTCATAGAAGCTTTTGCCCTGTTCAAGTCTATTTCCAAGAGCTTTGAACAGCGACACGCTCCCGCGAAACAGTTTTTCGGCCTCTTCCCAGTTCTCTTGCTCGCGGGCAATGGAGCCCAACAGCCGCATACAGCGTCCCCGCTCGTAGGATTTGCTCAGAGCCCTGCTGCCGACTTGCGCAGCCAGGTCAAGAGATCTCTGGCCCCACATTTGAGCGTCATCCAGGTCACCTTGGCCCAGCCAGGCTTCACCCAGGCGGAAGTAGACATCAATGAGATAATCCTGAGCGCCGATATCGCCAAAAACAGTCGCGCTGTCATTCAGATGGCGTATCGCTCTCTCCCACAGCTGGGCCTGGGTCCAAAGAATGCCCAAGTTGAGCTGCGCCAGCCCCTCTGAGAACCTATGTCCGATGCGTTCGGCAATGTCCAGCGCCCGGTCGAGAGCCTGCTCTGCCGCTTCCAGGTCGCCCAGTGTGCTGAGGGTCTCTCCGAGATTCAGGTAGCTGCTTAACACACCCTCGGTGTCTCCAATCCTGGAGCGCAGTTCCAGCGACCGCTCCAGATTCCGGCGGGCTTTATCAAGATCTCCCTGGCGAGCGGCCATCACGCCAAGATTGTTGTGGCTCCGGGCCATGCCAGCCAAGTCACCTAGCTGCTGCTGGATCTCCAGGCTCTTGCCCAGCCAGCCAGACGCCTCTTCCCAGTCACCATCCTGGAACGCGACCCCCCCGAGCCGATTGAATATGGAAGAAGCAAGCTGTCTTTGGGTAGACTCGTCCACCAATTCAAGGCTCCGCTGAAGCCAGGTCTTTGCCTGGCCAAGATTTCCACGTCGCAGATGGACCCAGCCAATGTCCTGGCGGATCTTTGCGTTTTCCTGGCCAACCAACCGCCCTTGGCCGGATTGAAGGCACCGCAGAGCGCCTGCCAGGTAGATGAGCGCCTGGTCATAATTGCCCTGCCTGGTGAAAGTGTCAGATATCTTTCGCTTCAATCTCCCGATCCGCACCGGATCAGCCTCGCTTGCCCTCGCAGGCAACAGCCTTGCCGCCTGCTGAAAGCGCCGCCGCGCTTGCCCATACTCTCCCGTGAAGGTGAGAACATCTCCCGTCCCCGTCAGCACATCCAACCGCTGCTGGAGCGTCCCGTCGGTCCGGTCCAACAGATCCAGTGCTTGCTGATAGTAATTCAGCGCCTCGGCGTTGGCAAACGAACGAGCGGTCTTTCGGCCGGAGAGAATCAGGTAGTACAAGGCTCGTTTCTGATAGCGGCTGCGAGCATAGTGGGTAGCAAGGGTTTCCACTTGACCCGCCAGCCGATTACGATAGATCCGCTCAATGGCCGCAGCCACCTCGCCATGAATGACCGTGCGTCGCTCGCGCAGAATGCGGCGATAGATGGTTTCAGAAGTGATCGCATGCCGAAAAGTATAGGTCAGATCAGCTTCCCCGCTCTGTCTGACGATATAGTCCTGCTCCTCCAGGATTCGCAGGCTCGCTTCAAGCTCGTTAGGCGCAATCTGGCCGGTGACCGCCCTGAGCAGGCGGAACGGGAACCGAAAGCCGATGACCGCTGCAATCTGGATCAGTTGGCGCAGATCATCCTCCAACCGGTCGAAGCGGGCATTGACCAGTCCCTGGAGCGTATCCGGGACATCAAGCTCCGCCAGTTCGGCACCCGGCACTAACTCCCAGTTTTCACCTACCCGATGGATGATTCCCTCCGAAATCAACATGCGAATCATCTCTTCCAGGAAAAATGGATTCCCTTCCGCGCGCTGGGACACTGCGGCATGGAGTTCGTCCGGGGAATCGGGGACCAAGAGCAATGCGGCCAACAGCTCCCTGCACTGGACTGGCGAGAGCGGTTCCAGAGAGACGACCGTGAAAAGCTCCGGGTAGCGGGTTCCAGCATGTTCGCTCAGGAGTTCTGCTGAACCCCGTTCCAGCGGCCGGGAGATGCAGTAGAGCAGGAGCGGAGCCTGAGACACTACGTCCATCAATGACTTGACCAGATCCAGTGACAAACGATCCGCCCAGTGGAGGTCCTCCAGGATGAGCACCAGCGGTCGGCGCCCCGCCTCTATCAGGAACAGGTCTCGAATGGCAACGAACGTCTGTTGGCGGAGTTGTTCTGCGTCCAGTTGCTGAAGCCGTTGGGCCGCGGCCGTGTCAGCTGGTGGGATCGAGAGCATTAGCTCCAACAGGGGCACTGAGTCAAGCAACTCCTCAGACAGGTCAGCCAGTCGCTGGCGGATCTTTTCCTGTCGTTGGGTGTGGGAATCATCGTCCTGAAAACCAAAATAGGATGAAAGCACCTCCCGAAAGGTCCAATAGCTGACTGACCGCCGGTAGGAAAGGCTTCCCCCCTCCAGGACAGTGACATCCCTCCCTCTCAACTTCTCCTTGAGTTCGGCCGTGAGACGCGATTTCCCAATCCCGCCATCCCCGGTGACCAGCAGTATGCGGCCCGTTCCATTCGGGACTATCTCCTCCGCCGCGCCGGAGACTATAGCCATCTCCTCTTCCCGCCCGATCAGCGGAGTCCGGCGGCCTTCCAGACCGCGAACCCGGCCGGGTCGCTCTCTGAGTCCGACCACGCGATAGGCAGGAACAGGTTCACTGTATCCCTTGAGCACCAGCGGATGAACCGGCTCGTACTCTACGAGCGGCTTGGTCCGCTCATAGACCGCCTGGCTCACCAGCGCGGTGCCTGGCTCGGCTGCCTGCTCCAGGCGGGAGGCAAGGTTCACGATATCGCCGATGGCAGTATAGTCCATTACGCTTACGGCCTCATCCAAGTCGACGCCAACCCGGCCAAAGATAACTGCGCCGTAGTGGAGTCCCAGCCGGACCTGAATGTCCACCCCTATCTCACTGGTCACCTCGGCGTTCAGGGCGGAGAGGGCGGTCTGCATGTCGATCGTCGCACGCACAGCCCTCTCGGTGTCGTTCTCGTGGGCAACTGGCGCTCCAAATAGCGCCATGACTCCGTCACCGGTGAACTTGTCAATGATCCCTTCGTATTTGTACACTTGCTCGATCATCACCCCCAGGTACCTGTTGATGAGGGTGAATATCTCTTCGGGGTCCATCTGGCTGGCAAGGGTTGTGTAGCCATGCAAATCAGCAAACAGAACCACCACGTTGCGCCGTTCCCCACGGGCCTGGTCGGCGGCCGCCTTTAGCCGCTCGTACGCACCAGAAGAGAGCGCCTGGCTCGGGTGGTAGGCGGGAGATGAGACAAAGGGAGGAACCTTGGGGAACGCAGCCGCCAACGGGCGCCCGCAGTTCCCGCAATAGCGGAACCCGGCCGGGTTCTCAAATCTGCAGTGCTGGCAGGTATCGGTGGTCACAGCGCCAATCTCTAGACGGCAAGAACGCCTTTGCTCCCACTATAGCACAAAACGGCAATGACTCAAACAGAAACAAGGAGAGTGTAGAATAATAAGCGAGGTACCGTCCCCTCTGCAGTTCCGCTGCTGCACAAGCAAAGCTGGCAGGGGTGGCGAAATGAGAAAAGATGTCGGTCCCGCCACGGTTCCGCGCAGCTACCGCGAGTTCGACAGGGAAAGAGCGACGCATATCAGTTAAGCCAGACCGCCATCAAAGATGCAACAACTGCACCCACCGCAGAGGCGAGTACGTTAACCAGATCGTTGCCAAGCCAGCGCCAACCGCGCAGGTGAGATGTGTGCGTCCCACAACGGTGAATAGCCCGTTCAGTCTCCTTGACGCACCGATCGCAAAAGTAGATAGCTTGAACGGTCGCGCCCAGCAGGCTGTCAAAGAGCGAACCAGCCAGCCCGCCCAATAGCCCGCCGACAAACAGAAACAGCACCTGCTCATCCGCCCCAGATGCCGCCCACCGCAGGAGGCCGGCCAGCAAACCGATGAATGCGCCACCAAGAACGGTATAGGCCGTTCCCAACCAGCTTACCCCGCCGGA
>WSZX01000511.1 GCA_013139935.1 Ardenticatenales bacterium | reverse complement strand
TGCCCGCTCCAGATATCGGTCGCTGCCAGCCCTATCTGCTTGCTTATCTCGGCCGCACTGGCGGTACCGGTCTGCCGGATGACGATCTCTTGGCCGCTGCGGATGGCGCTGCGCACAACCAGCGCATACGCCAGCAGAGCGACCAGCAGCCCTGGCAATATGAACCCGACCACCTGCCACACTCCGAATCTCCGCTTCCTGCGCCAGACAGAGACGGGACGCTCTTCTGCCATTGGTAACGCTGCTCCGCAGGCCAGGCAGACATCAGGGATGGGTTCTGGCAAGGGGACGCCACAAGATGGGCAGCTTGATGGGTTGGCTCCCTTTTTTTCCATACCCGTTCCAGTCAGTCGATTCGTCACCCGCGACGGTTGCGGTTTTTCCAGAGGACACAAAGAACAGTGATCTGGCACATCTCAGATCTTCTGCGCCTCGGCCCGAGTTGCCCGGTGTCTGCGTCCCATTCCCTCGAGGCCCGGAAACCTCCAAGATGACGGCAGAATTATAACGTGCGAGAGGGAAAATGACCAAATGCGGAACGCGGGGTGCTCTGTTTGGAGGATGTTGAAGAAGGGGATGCGGCGACGGCAGAGGGGCCGGCGCCTCGCCTGTATTTCTACCCTCTCTGTTTGCCCATTTCCCGGTTTTGGGTATCCTACAGGAACAATGGCCGATTCTTTTGAGATCGACGTCACCATCCTGTCAGATCCTGGTCGTGTCCGTTCGCACAATCAGGATTCGGTGAGCGTCTGCGAACCCGCCGACCGCGCCGCCCTGTCCCGCTCCGGCCGGCTGTACATCGTGGCCGACGGAGCCGGGGGCGTGGGTGGCGCCCGATCAGGAGAAATAGCCAGCCGCTACGCCGTCCTGAAGGTGAAAGACCTCTACTACGCCTCTGGCAATAGTGATGCGCCGGCCGGGGAGCGGCTGCGGACATCGATGTTGGCAACAAATGACGCTATCCGCGAGCACTGCCGCCGGCCGGGACAAAACATCCGCATGGCAACGACGATGGTGGCGGCGATCGCCCGCGGCCGCGAGTTAACCATAGCCAACGTTGGAGACAGTCGCGCCTACTTGATGCGGGACAGTGTCATCCAGCAGGTCACGCAGGATCATAGCCTGGTGGCCGGATTGCTGGCCAATGGTGTGATCACTCCGGAAGAGGCCACCAGCCACCCACAGCGCAATGTGATCCTGCACAGCCTGAGCAGCGCCCCGCACGATCCACGCATTGATCTCTTCCCCTTGACGCTCCAACTGGGCGATACGGTCCTGCTCTGCACCGACGGGCTCACGCGCTACCTTGACGATCAGCAGTTGCTGGCGTTGCTGACCCACGAGCCACGAGACCGAGCCGCTCATCGATTGATCGCCGCTGCAAATGCGTCGGGCGGGGCGGACAACATCTCGGTTGCTGTTCTTCGGATCAAGCGCACTGCCCTCCCGCCCTGGATTTGGTGGCTGCTCTTTCTGAGTGGCATCGGCCTTGCTCTGATTAGCGGGCTGGCGGGCCTGCTGTTGATACTGGGAGTATGAATGAACAAGCTACGGATTATTCCATTGGGGGGACTGGGCGAGGTCGGCAAGAACATGATGGTGATCGAGTATGGCCAGGACACGATCATAATTGATGCCGGTATCATGTTCCCCGAAAGCGACATGCTGGGCGTGGATTTTATCATCCCTGACTGGCAATACCTGCGCGACAAGTTTGACAGAGTTCGGGCCATCATCATCACCCACGGCCATGAGGATCACATCGGCGCCCTCGGGCACTTGATGCGGGAAGTGAATGCCCCTATCTGTGCCACTCCCCTGACCCGGGGGCTTGTCGAATCCAAGCTCAGGCGAGCAGAGGTCGGCCGAGTCGAGCTACGCACCATCAAGACACGAGAGGAATTTCAGGTCGGGCCGTTTCGAATTGAACCGTTTCATGTGTGTCACAGCATCCCTGATGCTGTGGGACTGGGGATTACGACACCGGTGGGGCTGATAGTGCATTCCGGTGACTATAAACTCGACCACTCCCCAGTGGCTGGCGGCCCGCCGGATTTCGCCAAGCTGGCCGAGTATTCCGGCCGAGGGGTGCTGGCTCTCCTGGCCGATAGCACCAATGCAGACAAGCCGGGTTGGACGCCTTCCGAAGCAGTAATAAACGAGGGGCTGGACAAGGTCTTCCGCCAGGCCCCCGGCCGGGTGATTGTAGCATCGTTTGCTTCCCTTATCTCCCGTATCCAGCAGGTCATCAACGCTGCCCAGCGCAACGGACGCAGAGTGGCCATCGTCGGCCGGACGATGGTCGATAACGCCAAGACTGCACAAAAGCTGGGCTATCTCTCTTTCCCCCAAGAACTCGTCCTCACCGTCAACGACGCCAATCGCTTGCCCGCGCAGGAAGTGGTCATCATGACGACCGGCACCCAAGGAGAGCCCTTGGCGGGACTGGGGCGGTTGGCCGCAGATCGGCACCGCTCTCTCTCCATCCGCAAGGACGACACAGTCGTCTTCTCTGCGCACCCCATTCCTGGCAACGAGGAGATGATCTATCGCACCGTCAACTACCTCTTCCAACGAGGGGCCAACGTCATCTATGGCCAGATCGCCCCGGTCCATGTGTCCGGACACGCCAGTCGCGAAGAGCAGAAGCTATTGCTCAACCTTGTCCGACCCAAGTTCTTGGTGCCCATCCACGGCGAGTTGCGTCATCTCAAGCTCCACAGCCAATTGGCCCAGGACCTGGGCATCCCGGCCGAGAACATTGCTGTCGTAGAGAACGGGCATGTCTTGAGTTTTGACGAAAACAGCATGACGATTGGAGAGCGAGTGCCCGGGAGCTATATATTCGTGGACGGCGCCGTGGTGGGGGATGTCGGCCCTTCCATCCTGAGAGACCGGGAGATCCTGAGCCGCGATGGCTTTGTCTGCGTAACGGTGCCGGTGGACGACCACGGCCGGGTTGTGTCACGGCCGGAACTCATCTCGCGCGGGTTTGTGTTTCTTAAGGATGCCCAGTGGCTGGTACAGGCCACTCAGGACATCGTCACACGGGTTGTGAATGACGCCGCTTTTGCCAACCGGGATGAGATCCGCCAGGCAGTAGTGAGTGAACTGGGCAGATTCCTCTACTCAAAGACCCGGCGCCGGCCGATGGTGTTTGCGGTCATCACTCGACCGTTCCCGTCCCCCTAAGTACTTTTTCAATAACAACTTGGCCTTCTGCGGACGCAGAGTGCACCTGATCCCGCATTCAAGGCGGGAAGTTATTTCCTATCAAGTGCCAAGGATGGCTCTGCCGATGGGACAGACAAACCGCGCAGGTAGCTGCTCAGGATGTGCTCTGTCAATCGGCCCCCACCCAACCCGGGTCGGTTGAGCAGCATGGAAGTGATACCATGAACCACGACCCACCCACCCTGGGCCACAAGCTCCTGGTCTCTCTCCAGAAAGCGACCCGAGGCAATGCAGAGTCCAACCTGGTGGCGAAGCAGGTTAAAGGCCTCCTCCCCGATCTGACGGGTGCTCTCGCTGGG
>WSZX01000532.1 GCA_013139935.1 Ardenticatenales bacterium | reverse complement strand
ATAGCAATAGGCGCGCCTCTCCGACGTGCCTCGCCCCTACACACGCCATTGTACCACCGCACCCGGTCACCGGTGACGCGGACCTTGCGCCCATCGCCGCCCTCCCCCTTTGCATGTCTCTCGCGGGATCGGCCGGCATTCTCGCAGGCATCGGTAGGGGCGAGGCACGTCGGAGGGGCCGCGCTATTGGAATAGTTGCCTCTCGCCGACGCGCTGGCGCGTCGCCCCTACACCCGGACCCGTGCAACCGCACCCGGTCACCACCGACCCGCACCCTTGGCCCATCGGCCGCGGCGTCGGCCGCCGGCACCTTCCGGCCGCCCTCGCCCTCCGCCTGTCACTCGCGCAATCGGCCGGCATTCTCGCATGCGGCGGTCACACGGACCCATGCAACCGCGCCCGGTTGCCGGTGACCCGGGCCATGCGCGCATCGGCCGCGGTACGTTCCGTTCGTCTTGGCACGGCCGCCCACGCAACCACACGCGGCCGCCCATCGCCGCCCTCCCGCTTTGCCTGTCTCTCCCGGGATCGGCCGGATTTCTCGCATGCGACGGTAACGCGGCCCCATCGGCCGGCCGATACCGCGCCCGGCCGAGCCTACCGGCGGGCGGGGACCGCCGATGCTTCGGCTACGCAGACGAGCCGGGCAGAGTACGAGCCGCTGCTGCGCCATCAATCTGGAGCCGAGCACACTGTTGGACGCTTCGCATTTCCTACACCCCATGCCGGTGGAGTTCCGTGCGCAACGTTGTACGGAAATCTCGCATCACCCCCAAATAGGACCGGGGTAGGAATTGAGATAATTCGCTTTTAAAGTCTACCGTTACGCCCTGGAGTACCTCCCCAACTGCCGACAGGGCTGGCTTCATCTCTGGTGTGATCAGGCCCTTGCGCAGCAAGAAATATAGATCGAAAAAGTCGCGTGGCTTGCCGCGTGTCAGCAGGGCAGCGATCTTTTCTTCCACCAGCATGGTTTCCGGGAGACGTGTAAGCGCGTAGGCGGGGAGCAGATCGGGAGTAATGATTACTCCCTCGCCCTTGATTTCGTTTTGCTGCCGAAGGGAAATCTCTATCTGAATGTGGACGTGGTAGTCGTACAACTGACAGCCCAAAATGGCGAGATATCCCCCCGACGTTGGTTTGCTTTCCTGGATATCCACCCCAATTGTGTTCAACTCGATCTCTCCCATCGCCTCGAGTAACCAATCCTCGATTTGGCCCAGGCGAACACCAAAACCGGAAAAGTCCAGGTCCTCTGAAAACCGTGGTCTACCGTAGACGATCTTGAGCGCCGTGCCACCCTTGAACATGACCCGCCCGCTATTCTTTTGCTGGTAAAAAGCTCTGAGAAAGAGATGTTGGCAATATTCGCGCGCCACGTTAATCTCAGTAGTCTGGCCAGCAGCGGCCGCCTGGATGAGTGTCTCTCGGTTAATCATACCAATGTCTCCACTTTGGCAGTTAGTGTTGGCCGCCGGAATAGTTCGGCCAAGGCCAACATCTTCTCTGAGTCTAGCGCCGATATGTTCAGCCGTTCCGGTAAGGAGAGCTTGCCCAGACTGGCAAAGTACAGGCTATCCACCAGGGCCTTCTCAGGCTCAGCGATGAGGAATATTCTCCCCCCTACCTTCTCTGGGCGATAACCGGCAAAGGCTACCGGTTTGATGTGGTGATAGGTGAACACTTTGCCAAGTGCTTCAAATCGGCGGGTGGTGCGGGGTGTAACTGACGTGATGGTAAAGACAGCTTCGGGAATAAGATGATAGTACGCCAGCGCGTAGAGGAGAGAGACATAAGAGGGTCTGAGCAACGCGTTGGCGACCTCTAACTCGGAGGGAAGAGAGTCTGGGAGGGTATAGAGTTCGCGCCGGAGTTTGACCACCTCACCGCGCTTGTGGGCTCGGGTGAGCAAGAATCGGAGGGAGATGTCCGAGCCCCGGAGCAGGTGCCGTAAATCCTGCGGGCTGAAAAGGGAAAGACGGTTTTTTCGGATGGTTCTTTCTACCTGGAGCCAATTCAGTTGTTTAGCCATATTGCTAATTATCCTCAACTATCTGAATCTTAAATCATTTTCCCTTCCGCGTCAAGCCAAGCAGCCACGCCACCCGGTCTCGGAGGCCTTTCGCACGCTGCGGACCCATATCCAGTTCCCCAGCCCGGACCGGCCGCCCATTGCCTCCCTCACCCTCCCCCTGTCACTCCCGCAATCGGCCGGCATTCTCACATCCGTCGGTACGGTCCCCGCGGCCCCATGCAACCGCACGCGGTCACCGGTGATCCGGGCCATGTGCCCATCGGCCGGTGGTCCGCTCCGGCCGCCACGGGACGGCCGCCCATCACCGCCCTCCCCCTCTGCCTGTCTCTCGCGGGATCGGCCGGCATTCTCGCATCCGACGGTAGGGGCCCCGCGGCCCCATGCAACCGCACCCGGCCACCGGTGATCCGGGCCATGTGCGCATCGGCCGCCGATGCAACCACGCCAGGCCGCCCTCGCCGCCCTCCCCTTTGCCTGTCGGTCGCAGGATCGGCCGGCATTCTCGCATCCGTCGGTACGGTCCCCGCGGCCCCATGCAACCGCACCCGGCCACCGGTGATCCGGGCCATGTGCGCATCGGCCGCGGTGTTTGCCGGTGGTACATTCCGGCCGCCACGGGACGGCCACCCACGCAACCACGCCCGGCCGGCCATTGCCGCCCTCCCCCTTTGCCCGTCTCTCGCGGGATCGGCCGGCATTCTCGCATCCGACGGTAGGGGCGAGGCACATCGGTGCATACGCCCATCAGCAATAGGCGCGCCTCTCCGATGTGCCTCGCGCCTACACACGGCCCTATGCAACCACACCCGGCCGCCCATCGCCGCTCTCCCCCTCTGCCTGTCACTCGCGGGATCGGCCGGCATTCTCGCATGCGACGGTAGGGGCGAGGCACATCGGTGCATACGCCCATCAGCAATAGGCGCGCCTCTCCGACGCGCTGGCGCGTCGCCCCTACACACGGCCC
>WSZX01000242.1 GCA_013139935.1 Ardenticatenales bacterium | reverse complement strand
TCACCCGGCCGGCCAGGGTGCTGTTGCCGCACAAGGCGATCGCTCCCTGAACGGCCGCCAGCGCATCGATCTCACCCCAGCCGGCCGCATAGTTGGGCACGTGGGCGCCGCCGCCGGTACCATCATCATAGGGAATCGCGGTGGCTGTCTCCTCAATGACCGTCTCAGTGCCGGCATAGTCGCCCACCAGGCAGGGAGCGGCCTGCCACATCAAGGCCACGAGACCGGCCACGTGGGGGGCCGACATGGAGGTTCCGGCCCAGCTCCCGTATTCCGCGTCGCTGCTCTGAAGGCTGGAGCGGATGTTGACCCCCGGCGCCAGCACCTGCGGCTTGAGATCCGCATGGCCACGCGGGTTGACCGTGTCCGGATTGTCCGTTGGGCCCCAGTTGGAGTGGGTTGCGTATTGACCATCGCTCTGCCCGGTCGAGCCAACCCCGGTCACGTTGCCATAGCGAGCCGGGTTGCCCACCGTGTTGAGCCCCGGCGGATAAGAGTAGCTGCAATTGGAGGAATTGCCGTTGGAAAAGACCGGGTAGATGCCGGCCGCGTGCCAGTTGTCCACCACTGTCTGGTACCAGTCGTCATAAGAGGTGCCGCAGTCGCCCCAGGAGTTGTTGACCACGTGCGGCCTCTTGTCGGGATCGGGCGAGTTGGGGTCGCCGATGGGGTACGGCGCAGCAACCCACTGGGCGCATTCGAGCAGGGCCGCGTCCGGGCAGCCGGTGGAGGAGCAGCCGTCGCAGGCAATCCACTGAGCGCCCGGGGCCATACCAATCTGGTTGATGCCGCCATCATCGCCGATCATGGTGCCCATCGTGTGCGAGCCGTGGCCGTGATCGTCGGTCGGAACGGCGGCCCCATCGACGGCGCCCAGCCAATTGTGATGATGGCTGAAGGAACCGCCTCCGAGCGAGCCACGGTACTGAGGCTGCAGCGTTTCGTGGGTATAGCGGACGCCGGTGTCGATATTGGCGACCACGATTCCATCCCCGTCATGGCCCAATCCCCAGACCTGATCGGTGCGAACGTGGCTGATGTTGGGTTCGATTGCAGTGGGGCTCAGGACCGCAACGCCTTTGGTGGGCTCGATCAGGGCCATGGTTCGCCGGGCTCGCAGAGAGCCTATCTGGGGGAATTGCGCCAGGCCGTCAAACGCAGCCCGGCTGGACGACTCTACCAGGATCACGTTGTCGATCCAGTAGGACCGGTATGACGCATCCTGTTTGTCCAGGTAGTCGATGACGGCTGCCTGCGAGCGCCCGGCCGTCTGTTGCAGCGCCTCCACGACAAAACGGCCGCGCTCGTTCCAGTCCATGGCAGAGGCGGCCGAGAGGTCCGGCCGGTCGCGCAGGTAGATGAGGTAACCAACGGCGCCGTCCGCATCCATCTGTCGCCGCAGTTGCGGCTCGACCTCCACCCGTTGGTCCTGACCGGCCGTGGCCAGACCGTTCGCGTCGAGGGTGCGCGGACCCACACCCGCCAGCATCAGCGTCGCAAGTGCAATGGCAATCAGCAGTCCGACCCTTCTCATGGATTTCTCCGGCGCGTGCCGGCCGTGGTGGCCAGCAACGCTCATTGTACTCTCTATCGTTCCCAGAGACAAGACGCACGGACGGGACAAGGCACCGTTGCCCGGTGTCCAGGAGATACAATTGACCCTGAGGTATGGCTATGCAAGTCCACGAGGAACACGCTGGATCTGGCAGGCCAGGCCGAGGGATGAACTCACGGCACTCGCCCCCAACCCGGGGACGGGGCACCAGCGCACTCTAGGGAGATTCCGGCAAGGACCGCATGCTGATCCATATAGAGAAGACGAGCCAGGCCCGATTCGCTTCAGGTTTGGGATTGCCGGCCCAACCCGACCATCACAATTGCCGGAAGATAGAGGCTGGGGGGAGGAAACCTCCCCCCCCCAGCCAGGTACTACAGAGTGCTACATGCAACTAGTGCGTCCCCAGAAGCTAGGGATCGCACCTGGTGACAGTCACCTCCAACTCGCCGATGACCCGATTCCCCCAGGAATCGGTAGCCTCCACGCGCACATCGTAGGTGGCGCACGCTGCATACTGGTGACCCGCAACGCTCGACGTGTACGAATCGGCATACGCGCTGCCATCGCCAAAGTCCCAGCGATAGGTGTGGCCCGTGGTCCCCACGATGTTTGAAGCCACTGTGGCTGCAAACAGGGTCACCGGGCTGGTATCCGAGTAAGTGGACGTGTCGGTGATGGTCACCGTCGGCTCGTCCATCGCCCAGTCCAGGAAGGTGTCGAGCAGGCCGGAGCGACTGGTCGTGCCGAGACCGTCATTGACACCCTCCAGGCCAAACGTGGTGTAGATGGAGCGGCCAAGGTAAGAGATGCCCGGCCGTTCCAGGGTCGGCTGGTCGCGGTGAGCCATCGCCACGACGCCATCCTGGATGTTTCGGGCGCCGGGGTACTTGAACAGGGCCGTGTACCCTTCAGTAAAGTCGGCCGGCGCGTACGGGACCGTTGCTATCTCGTCGATGTAGAGCTGGTTCGCCGCACCATCCCCGACCGGGAACATGTTGAGCTGATCCCGCAATTCGCCCAGCGGGTGTTCGGTGCTGCGAACGTCAAGGTAGAGCTCTCCTGCCAACAGTGCAGCCTCATCAGCCCCCGCCAGGATGAGCGAATCATCCAGAGTCAGACTGGGGGTCACCAAGGTGCTGGCGGCGAGAAGCGAGTGTGCCTGCGAGCCTACCTCGCCGGCGGCGCCGCGCCGGATGTAGACACCGGTGATTTGCAGCGGCGCAGTGACGTCGATCTGGATCTGATAGTCTAGACGATTCGAACTCACGTCATAGGTGCAGCTGGCTGAACCAGATGCCGATACGGCGGTCTGTGCCTGCACAGCAGAGCTGCCGGCCGCCACGCCATTGAGCGCCAGCGGCAGGTAGATTTTTTCGACGGCGACGTTGCCGGTCGCCAACGTCGCGGTCCCGGTATATGTCTGAGGTCCGCCCACGTCCAGGGAGATGCCCTCGAAACCCGGAGGCGCATCGGCATATGGCACGATGGGAAGATCCGGCAGAGCATTCCCGGTGACGCTGTCTTGCAGATAC
>WSZX01000152.1 GCA_013139935.1 Ardenticatenales bacterium | reverse complement strand
CGAGTTTGACCTCGACTAGATGGGCCAGAAAGCCCATCCCGTCAACGGCGGTATCGTAGCGCAACCCATCGGAAAGCACCAGGATAACTTTTCCTTTTCTCTCCTGTCATCCATATTCAGCATCACGTTCGCGTAATCTCGACAAAATTCACCCATTGTTCTCCCAGCGCCATTCGTATAAAACCCCCGGCTGCGTATTGGTTCCATCAACCGGGGTTTCACCGAGTTCTTTATGCGGCCAAATGTTGTCGAGTGGCCGTTTACGTCTGGGGTTGAATCAGCAAGACGGGGATATTCACCCGCTGCATGACCCGCTCGGCAATGTCGCCAAAGAAAAGACGTTGCACACCTTCCCGCGACCGCGTGGACATTGCCACCAGGTCTATATTTTCGCGCTTTACGGTTCGCACGATCTCGCCAACCGTATCATCGCCGAGGCAAATCTGGAGCGCGACCTCGTATCCCTGCTGCTTCAGGTGGTTCGTGATGGGGAGCAAAGCGACTTCCACGTCGGCCAGCAAGCTGTCTTCCTGTTGGCTGGTATAGACCGGGTGGACTTTGGGTCCCAGTGGTTCGCCACCGACTTTGAGCGCGTAATCAGACCGAAAGTCCGGTGCGGCGAAGCCGAGGCCCTTGGGTGGTTTTGTCACGTAAAGCAAAAAGAGTTTGCAGCCTTGGGCGGGAATGAGTTTTTCGATCTGTGGCAAAATTTGCTGACTGGTTTCCGATTTAGTGAGCGGCACCAGAATGTTTGTTTTGGCCATTGAACGTCCTCCGTGTGTTTTGCAATCCTGGATCAATTCATGCCGTCAGAGCTGTCCAGGCTGGTCACCCCTTTCAGCGCCAGCGTATCAGCAAAATGACGCGCCACAAAGTGTCCGTCCTCGATTTCCCGCCACTGTGGTATCTCTGTCTTGCACTTGTCCTGCACGTAGAGGCAGCGGGTGTGAAACCGACAGCCGGACAGTGGATTCACGGGACTCGGAATCTCGCCTTTGAGGCTCACCGGCGTCATTTCCACATCCGGGTTCACTTCGGGAATAGCCGACATCAGGGCCTCTGTGTAAGGGTGCCTGGGGGTATAGAATAGTTGCTTCGTAGGCGCCAATTCGGCGAACTGACCCAGGTACATCACTGCCACCCGCTTGGAGATATGCGCCACCACGCTCAGATCGTGCGCGATGAACAAGTACGTAAACCCGAACTCGGCCTGCAAGTCCATCAGCAGATTGAGAACTTCGGCCTGAATGGACACGTCGAGGGCAGACACCGACTCGTCGCAGACGACGAACTGGGGTCGGGAGATGAGAGCGCGAGCGATCCCAATGCGCTGCCGCTGCCCGCCGCTGAACGCGTGGGGGAACCGGCGCAAATACTCCAGGTTGAGTTTACAACTCGCCGCTGCCTCGCGCACCTGTCTGTCCACCTCTTTACCCGTCGCCAATTTGCTGGCGACCAGAGGTTCGGCGATGATATCCCGCACCGTCATGCGCGGGTTCAGCGAAGAGTAGGGATCCTGAAAGATCAATTGCATGTGCCTGCGGAATGCCCGCAGGTCTTTGCC
The DNA here is from genome assembly GCA_013139935.1 of Ardenticatenales bacterium. GTDB lineage: Bacteria > Chloroflexota > Anaerolineae > Promineifilales > UBA4811 > GLR113. Next base: position 2,973 of record WSZX01000152.1, on the reverse strand, counting down.
CTGGAGTTGGGTCAAATCAACTTTTTGACCATCCAAGTTAAAGGTGACCTGGCCCTCCGTCGGCTCTATCGCCCGCAGGATGGAGCGGCCTATGGTGGTCTTACCGGAGCCACTTTCTCCCACGAGGCCCAATGTTTCCCCTTTCTCGATGTAGAAACTGACGCCGTCAACCGCTTTTACGTACTGCGTAGTTCCACCAAAGAAATTCGTGCTGCGGATGGGGAAATGGACTTTGAGATCTTTGATTTCAAGCAGGATATCAGCCATTTTTCTCTACCCTCTCTCTACTCGTGCAAAAAACAATGCACTGTGTGGGTGCTGCTGATCCGGGTGAGAGCGGGCCTCTGGGTATCACAGACACCAGCGATCACTTGTTCACAGCGCGTATGAAACGGACAGCCTCCCGGACGCTCCAATGGACTCGGAATGTCGCCGCTGATCGCCGTCAATCGTTCTCCGAGGCGATCCAGATGCGGGATAGCCCGTAGCAGACTTTGCGTGTACGGATGCTGCGACTGGAGGACAATCTCTTTCGCCGTTCCCCGCTCCAGGATGTGCCCCAGGTACATCACCGCCACCTCGTCCGCCACCTGGGCGATGACACCCAGGTTGTGTGTGATGAAAATGATCGCCATTCCCAACTCTTCCTGCAACTGATTCATCAGTTCCAGAATTTGAGCCTGAATGGTCACATCCAGTGAGGTCGTTGGCTCATCGGCGATGAGCAGCGAGGGATTCATCGAGAGCGTCACGGCGATCATGGCCCGTTGTCGCATCCCGCCAGACAGTTCAAACGAGTATTGATCCACGCGCACCGATGGATTAGAAATTCCCACTTTGTCCAGCATATCAATGGCGATCTCGTGGGCTTCCAGTTTGTTGACCTGGCGATGTTGTAGGATCGCCTCCATGATCTGGTTGCCGATCGTATGCACGGGCGAAAACGAACTCATCGGTTCCTGAAAGATCATGCCGATTTCCCCGCCGCGGATGCGCCGCATCTCACGACCTGCTTTCTTGAGTCGCGTAATCTCAATAATATCACCATTCTTACTACACCATTGAATTGAGGACTCTTGGCCGACGATGGCAGTTCTGGGTAAAAGCTGCATAATGGCTTTGACACTTACACTCTTGCCCGAGCCGCTTTCGCCCACGATACCCAGCGTCTGTCCCCGCTCGACAGAGAAAGTCACTCCGTCAACCGCAACGATAATCCCTTCGTCCGTTTTGAAGGAGACTTTGAGATCATTCACCTCCAGCAAAGTATCTCGCTCTATTTGCTCTGTTGTTTTACTCATAGATTTTTCCTGTGTCAACTAGCTATATGGATCCGCCGCGTCGCGCAATCCATCTCCCAAGAAGGTAAAACCCAGTACAGCAAACACCACAAATATCACCGGGATGAAGAGCCACGGTGCTAACTCAATCGCCTGGATATTCTGCGCCCCCTTGAGGAGCACTCCCCAACTGATCACGGGCGGCCGCAGGCCGAGACCGACAAAGCTCAAGGCCGTTTCCGCCAGGATCATGTACGGGAAGGAAACCACGATATCCACGATGATGTAACTGGTGAAGGCGGGCAACATGTGGCGGGCGATGATGCGGGTGTTGCTAGCGCCGGATAACTGGGCGGCGATGACATAGTCCTCTTTGCGGAGCGATAACAACTTGCCGCGGATGCGCCGGGCGAGTGTCGTCCAGCCCAGGAAGCCAAGAATGAGGGTGATCATCAAGTAGACTTGCTCCGGAGGCCATTCCTTGGGCAGGGCCGCAGCCAGCCCCATAAAGAGCGGAATATCGGGCACAGAACGGATCAGCTCAATCAGTCGCTGGGTGAAGAAATCTATTTGGCCTCCCAGGTACCCGGACGCTCCCCCCATGATGAGGCCCATTACGAAGGCGATAAGTACGCCCGTGACTCCCAGCGTCAACGAGATGCGGGTGGCGTACATGGTACGGGAGAATATATCTCGTCCCATCCGGTCAGTGCCAAAGATGTGAATGGTGCCCTCGTCCACGCCGAACAGGTGCAAGTCGCTGACGATCAACCTTTTATTCCAATACTTGTATTCTTCACCTCGCACAAAGAATAAAAGATGGCGTCGCTCGGATGTATCAATCGTGGGTACCATCGCCAGCGTCACCGGGTCGCGTTCGGTGCTCACGCCGTAGACAAAGGGACGTAGGGAGAAACCATTTTCGTCCCAAAACCGGACGACCTGCGGCGGGCCGAGAACGTACTCGACGTTGAGCGTCGTGCCGCTATAAGGGGCCAGTAACTCGGCAAAAATCAGGATAAAGATATAGGTAGCCAGTATGCCGGCGCCGAGTAGTCCCAACCGGTTGCGGCGGAAGCGCCACCACACCAGTTGCCACTGGCTGGCGGTAAAGTATTTGAGTTTTTCCTCGTCGGACGTTGAAACTGGGTCAGCCAGTTTGCTTTTGGGAATCGTCGTTGCGGCCATTTACGTCTCTCCTAAGCGAATCCGTGGGTCCAGGGCGGCGAGCATCAGATCGGAGATGAAAACGCCAACCACGATCATGGCGCTGATCATCAGCAAGATCGCTCCGCCGAGGTACATGTCTTGCTGAAGCAATGCCTCCAGCAACAATTGGCCCGCATCTGGCAGGAATAGCACCAGCGCCACAACAGGTGCACCAGCGACGAGTTTCCCCAGGTCAAAGCCCAGGTAGCTGACGATGGGGTTCAGCGCAATGCGCACCGGGTATTTTAGAATGACTTTCCACTCAGGAATACCTCTGGCGCGGGCTGCGTCAACGTAAAGCTGGTTTAGTTCATCAAGCATCGTGGCGCGCATGGTTTGGAGGTGAAAGGCTGTGTTTGCCGAGCCCAGGACCACCGCCGGTACCCACAGATGTTTCACCAAGTCCACAGACTTGACCCAACTCCAGGCGGCTTCCGCGAACTCGGTCGAGAAAAGACCGCCCGCGGAACTGCCGAGCACTGTC
>WSZX01000081.1 GCA_013139935.1 Ardenticatenales bacterium | reverse complement strand
AAACGATGAACCTGATTTCACTGGCAACGAGTCGTTGGGGTCCGTCATTGTGCATGTTTCTCTGCCGCGTGCTCCCGCAGCGTGCGGCGTACCGTCTTGCCAGGTGGGTCTCGTCCCACCTGGCGCGTCAGAAAGATCTCCCCTTTGTGCAATCCCTGCGAGCTAATATGGCCGTGGTGCAAGGATTGCCGACCGACCACCCCCAGGTGGACCAGGCGGTGGCCGAACTGCTGTACAACATGGCCTGTGGTTACATTGACCTCTTTAGGATGGTGGCGGCCGACCCGGGGCACGCTTCTGCCTGCCAGTTTGACGAATCCCTGAACGATACCGTCCAGGCATGTATCGCAAGCGGCCGGGTGCTGGTCCTGGTGGGGATCCACACCTGCAGTTTTGACCTGCTCTTGCTGGAGCTGGCCAGGCTATTCCCATCTGTCCAGGTGCTGTCCAAGACGGATCCGAAGGGGAGTTCCCCGGTGATGAACGAGATTCGGGCCCGATATGGCCTGAACATAACCCCAATCTCGGTGGGGGCGCTGCGCCAGGCGGTGGAAGGGCTGCGACGGGGTGGAGTGCTGGCGATCGCGGCCGATATTCCCCTGGAAGCGGGCGAGGAATTGATCTTCTTTGGGCGCAAGTCCTGCCTGGGGGTGGGTCATGCCCGCCTGGCGCTGGGGGCGAAAGCGATGATGATGGTGGGCGCCTCGTGCAAGGTCGGCGAGGGAACCTACCGTGTGGAGGTGGCGCCGGTTCCACGGCCGCTGAGCACAGGGAATCGGAAACAGGATGTGATTCAGTGGGCGCAAGCCGCGCTGACGACCGTAGAGCGCTTTATCGGCAACCGGCCTGAGGAGTGGCTGATGCCACACCCAGTCTGGTCAGGTTCGGCCGCCGAGCATGGGGCCGTGTAAGGATAGAGATGGCATACGATCATTGCGTTTTTGGGAAGCTTTGAATGATAGAAGCCGTGATGGATAGCTGTGGTGATTTGCCAGCCGAACCCATGCTTCTTCTCTCTTGGCAGCGGCTGCCGTCCACCTTGGCCTCCATGCTAAAGATCGAGCCATTGATCCGCCTCCGGGATGGGTTGCCGGAGGTGAACGGGTGGGTGCGCACCCAGAAGCGAGCGACGAATCGCATGGTTGCCTTGGTCACGGAAAGGATTGGCGATCGGCCGGCGGCCGCGGCAAACCGGATTTGACAACTCCCGCGGGCCCGAGGCTGAAACTGGCGGAAAATCGCTTACAATGATAGTGGGCGAATCGCCAAGTGGACCTGATGACCTCACCCACCTGCCGGAGCGAATCAGCTATCAAAGCGGACGTCAAGGCCAGGGTGAGAAAGGCTGAGGACGGAGGACTTGACCAGGCAGCAGAATCGTAATGTCTGAACAGTTGCAGATGAGGCGGTCACATCACTGCAGGTGACCATGAACGCCAGAATCGCACTTGCGCAGAATTCCGCATAATATACAGGTTTGGGGCACTATGTGGACATCATTCCACATAATGACTAGTTCTAGTTATGCACCATGTTGATAGCATAGAAGGAAGACAAACATGAATAATAGTGATCATACTGATGACCAAGTGACAAGGCGGAGGCGCTATATTGACAAATACCTTCTGCTGAGTTGGAAAACAGTTCTAATAATAGCTGGTGTCTGGTTGTTGTCTGTGGTGTTACACAAGGCGATATATGGTCCTTTTCTCGACTACCTTGTGCCCCAAGAAAGCCTGGGGAGTAATGACGCCTCGGCAATCCTCCAGGACACGGATGGAAACCTGTGGTTTGGCACCTCAGCTGGTGTGAGCCGGTACGATGAGGTCTTGTGGCAGACGTTCACGACCAATGACGGTCTGGCTGATAACGAAGTAGTCGCCATCCTTCAGGATGGGGATGGGAACCTGTGGTTTGGCACCGAGGCTGGTGTGAGCCGGTACGATGGGGCCTCGTGGCAGACCTTCACGACCAAAGACGGTCTGGCGGCTAACGAGATTACGTCCAGCCTCAGGGACACGGATGGAAACCTGTGGTTTGGTACCTGGGCCGGGGTGAGTCGATACGACGGGACCTCGTGGCAGACCTTCACGCGCAAAGATGGCCTGGTGGATGACCATGTATCCGCCATCCTCCAGGATGGGGATGGGAACCTGTGGTTTAGCACCCACGGTTGGCTTGGCACCGGTGGCGGTGTGAGTCGATACGACGGGACCTCGTGGCAGACCTTCACGACCAATGACGGTCTGGGGGATAACAATGTCATGTGCATTCTCCAGGATAGGGATGGGAACCTGTGGTTCGGCACCAGGGCTGGGCTGAGTCGGTACGATGGGGCCTCGTGGCAGACCTTCACGACCAATGACTGTCTGGCGGCTTCCGCATTCTGTTCCATCCTCCAGGACACGGATGGAAACCTGTGGTTCAGCGCCCACTGTGGGGCGAGCCGGTACGATGGGGCCTCGTGGCAGACCTTCACGACCAAAGACGGTCTGGCGGATAACGAGATTATGTCGAGCCTCCAGGACACGGATGGAAACCTGTGGTTTGGCACCTGTGGCGGTGTGAGTCGATACGACGGGACCTCGTGGCAGACCTTCACGACCAAGATCGGTTTGGTGCCTGACGCGGTATTCATTCTGGGTACAGTTTTGATATCCCTCTATTTCCTCATTTCCCTCGTGTACACTGTGATTAGAAAACATGACCAGTACCTTCTGCTGAGTTGGAAAACGCTTCTGATAATACCTGCTTGGGTATTATCG
>WSZX01000194.1 GCA_013139935.1 Ardenticatenales bacterium | reverse complement strand
ACCCAGCCAGAGCCCCATCGGAGCGATGATCCAGGCAAAGCGGCCAACGCGGGGTCGCCTTTTCGAGACGAGAGCTATTGGGTGAGTCGTTGCGGTCAGCAGTCGGGCTGACCATCACCCACCATTTGGCCGGGTCAGCGACCACGCATCGGGCAAGCCACAGCAGCAGAACCCGGAGCCCATCAGGGGAACACCATGACCATCCATAGGAGGCAGAGCGTCTGCGTATTGCCTTCATGACGCATACAGTCGACGGAGGGATGATCCCTCCAGGAACAATGCGCCCCCGGCAATCCAAGATGAGACCGGCCGCTGACCGGGGGCAATAGAGGGGCCCGACGGTGTCTCCCGGCCTGCCTACTCTTCTGGATGCGGCAACAATGCATCCATGGCAAAGTCTCCGCTGACCACGATCGGCCCGTGCGGAGTCATGTCCCACCCGGCCGTGCGGCGGCCGCTAGCCGGGTAGACCTCATAGTCATCCCAGGAGAAATTGGTCTGGTTGGTTTCATAGGTCGAGCCATACAGACCAAAGAGCACCTGATAGTTGGTAGTAGGCCGAGCATGGCCAACCGTTCCCACCAGCGTGCCATTACAATAGATGGTGATGTCATTCGCCGTTCGGACAATTTTCCAATGGTTCCATGCCAGTCCATCGGTACCATAGTTGTAGTATTGGCTGTCCAGCAACCCCCAGTCCATGGGATCTTGACCACCCGTGTAATCCCTCAGGATGCCCCATTTGTGTTGACCTGCCCCCTCCCACAGGACCCAAAGCATGAAATAGTCGCCCAGATCCGGTTTGTTGGGATCTGGATCATCCTTGGCATCAAGGAGAATCCCGTACGCTGTCCACCAGCCTCCACTGTACCGGAACCGGGCGTCAACTTCGATCACATAGTCCCCCTCCGGCAATTCCACACCGGGGCTGGACTTGACATCGGTTCGATCATCGCCGATATCCAGGTGGTATTCCCCATTGCTATAATACCAATGGTACCAGTCTTGGGGGTCAGGGTGGTACACGGTCGACCACCCGCTTCCAGGATCGCTGAAACCATCCAGGTAATGGAATTCCGGCGTGGGACTCGGTGTAGGCGTCGGAGTCGGTGTGGGGGTCGGAGTCGGCGTGAGAGTGGGTTCCTTGCGAACAGCAGGTAGGTATACCCTCTGCTCAGTCATGGAGTCTAGACTGATATTGTCGACAAAGACCCCTTTACCATCACTGCCGCTAGCATTGCTGCTAAAGAGAAAGGCGATCCACACTTGATCCTCGCCAGCATAGCTGGAGACGTCTAGCGTTTGTGCCTCCCATCCCTGGCTATCCCCACTCAAGGTCGTCAGAACATCATCGAAATCCTGAGGGTTTCCGCCTTCTGTGGACGCCATCACTTGCAGCACATCAAGGTTCACCTGAGTGTCCAGCAAGCGATCAAACGTCAACCGGGCAGACGTGGTCCCGGTCAGATCCACTGGACCATAGATCATCCAAGAAAGAGCGCTGTCAGGATAGCTATCGGTCTCCGGATCAAGCAGTCCCCCATCCGTACCACCACCAGTGGCCCAAACACTGGCGGCGCCCTGGCTATGAGTATAGGTAGTGGTCGCCCAATAGTACTCGCCCCCTTGCATCCCATTCTCATCAGTAATGAGCCACCCGGCCGAAATGCCAGATTCGAACGTCTCGGTGAACACAGTGGCCCAGCCGGTCCCACTGGCCGCAGAATGCACTCCATCCGAATCCGCACCCGCTCCGGGGAGCGCACCCAGCAACAGAACCGCAACCACGATTCCCGCAATCACAATCCCCGATACCACAATCCCCCGCCGAAACGGGTTCACGACGTCAGCAATTGAACTATCCATAAGTTTGATTTTCCTTCACATCCTCTTGGGTTGGGTGTTGCACCAGCGGACTCGCTGCCGTGGTGCACGGCGAAGACAGTCGGATTCTACTTGCCACAAATACCTTTGTCAAGACGCGGGCAATCCCGGAGTCTGCACACTCATGGTGGAGGGGGCAAGACAACCTTGATGGTGCCCTCCAGCCACAGCCGATCATCATCGACCCGGCGACCATCAGGTGTCCACAGGGCTAGGCGCTCGCCCGTCTGCCAATCGTACATTCCAACTGCCAGCCGGAAATCCCCTGCAGGAGCCTCGGGTGGAATCTGGATGAGATAGAAATCATCAATGATCTGACCGGGCCACCAACGATCCGGCGGGTAAAGCCCGTCATAGGGAATCTTGTCGTGCTGTGCCGTCAGCGATCCATCCGGCGCAACCACGTGGACAAAAACAGACCAGTAGTTCTCGGCCGGAGCGTCCGAGTTCCAGTACAGAGTCAGGGCAAGCGGGCTGCCAGCCGTCACAGGGGCACCGGGAAGCGAGTAGCCCACCAGGCGCATTGTCTCCCCAAAACGCGTTCCATCTAGTGTCTCCACGGAGACGTGGTCCTCAGTCAGAAACGGCAATTCCGGATCGCGCAACCAGATATCCAATTCCTGATAGTCGCGTCGGAAGCGGCCGATCCGTTCATAGTTCGCGTCGAGGAAACGGTGAAAGCGAGGATAGTCCCGCAGGAAAACCATGTGGTTGGCTGTGAGCAGCGACTGGTCAATGACAACCATGCGTGTACTGGTTGCCACCATCTCTTCGATCAGTAACTCGCCTGTGATCTGCCCGCTGGTGACGGCGCCATGGGAGAGAGCTGCGCCGGAATAGGTGGTCGCCCGGCGGGAATAGAAACAGAACCCAATATCGTCAGCCAAGATCGTGTCTTCGGGCATGGTCCGCTCGCGTATGATCTGCACAATCGTCTCCGTATCGCTGTCTCGCCACCCGGCCCGCCAGGCATCGGTCTTCACAGCCGGAACGATCACAGCGAGCAGAGCAGCAGCACTCAGCACCCTCATCCCCCACCGCCCACCTCGGAGCCCGTCTGCCAGCAACCAGGCTGCCAACAACGATAGGGCAGGCAAAAGAAACACAAAGTGCCGTTGGCCAAGTCCTCGCGAGAGAGCAAGGAAAACGAGTACAACAGGAATCTGCCACGCCCACCGCCTCCGGCCGTCACGCCTGGCCCAGCCCCAACACGCTGAGAGCAGCGCCAGGGGGACGAACACCGGATAGAATCCCAGGTATTCCCAATAGAGGCGCAACTTGGTGCCCGCCACTTCCCCGAGGGTCTGTTCGCTGCCCTGAGCCAGGTGATGCCCCAGAACCAGGTCAAAGAAGCCGGGGGCAGCAAGCGTGAAAGCCCCCGCCAGGCCCATCACCACCAGCACCAGGGGTATTCCCAGCGCTGCCATGTCCCGGAATAGCTCTCGAAGCGAACGGGCGCCCCGTAGCCATTCCCATACCAACCATAACCCGATTCCGGCGGCCGGAAGAACCCCGAACAACTTTGACATGGTTGCCAGGCCAAAACAGATGCCCGCCAGGACCAGACGGCGTCGACGCCGCCTCTCGCCTGGCCAGGTGGCGAGGACCAGCCCGGCCGCCACCAGCATGACCATACTCGGCTCATTACGGAAGATGCG
>WSZX01000443.1 GCA_013139935.1 Ardenticatenales bacterium | reverse complement strand
TGTATGGCGAGATGAACGACTATGAAGGCGGCGGCCTGGGGCTGCTCAACCAGACGATGCTGTACAATCTGGGCATCAGCGCTGACTATTACGTCAAATTGGACTTTGACGGCCTGATCGGGCTGGTGGATGCCGTGGGCGGCATCGACGTGCCGGTTCACTGCCGGCTGGAGGATTACTGGCCCTACCCCAACGAGCAGGGCGAGTACTATCCAATCGCGCTCGAACCAGGCATCCACCACATGGATGGCGAGCTCGCCCTCTGGTACTCGCGGTCTCGCAAGACGACCAGCGTTTTCTCGCGCGAGCGGCGCCAGCAGCAGGTGCTGGAGGCGATGTGGCAGGCGGCGAAGCAGATGAATCTACTGGAAGCGGTCCCGTCGCTCTATGAACAGATGGCCGACCTATTCGAAACCAATCTGGGATTGGGCAACATCCTCTCGCTGGCGGTGACGGCGGCTCAACTCGACCCGGCCAACATCAACCGGCGCAACATCGGCTGGAGCCAGGTGGAACCCTACACAACCCCGTACGGGGGCGGCGTCTACCTACCCATCTGGCCGCAGATCGAGCCGATTATCGCCGACGTCCTGAGCCCCGCATCAGTCAACCGGGCGGAGCAAGGGGCATTTCTGGTAGAGGTCTGGAATGGGACCGAGCACGTCGACTGGGATCTGCTGGCGGCCGACCGGCTCTACCGCTACGGCTATGTCCCGGTCATCGGCAACGCCGACAGGAGAGATTATTCTCAGACAGAGATAGTCTACTATGCTGATTCGGCCAAGGGAAGCGACCTTGCCTGGTTGCAGTCGCTCTTTCGTGTACGAGAGGACAATGTGATACACGAGCAGGATGCCGGGCGGGCAGAGTCATTGAGGCTAATCGTCGGACAAGACTATAACACCTGCTGGTGAAATTGAGGCCGCTCTGACCAGGTCTGAGTGGAAATGGGTTTGGACACGACAGCTGGAGGGTACCAGCGCCCGCTCTGCGCTCCCCACGAGGTCATTCGCGCTCAGCCAGCCCCTGCGCCACCGGGCTATGGGGAGTCATTCGCTACCCAGCCCTACAAACTCTGAATCCAGCAGCACAGCAACCAGCGCCTCAATGGGGTGCTGATGATTGCTGACGAGTTCCAGGTCACCCCATTCGTCCTGACGGTGGTAATAATCATCGGCAAAGGCAGACGCCTGCGTTTCGCTGATCCCGTGCCAGCCAGCGCCTGTTTGAGATGATCGTACACCCGCCAGCCGGCCGGGATACCATTTGGCGGCCACCGCTCGCTGGCCAGGGTCCAGGTTTCCACCTATAGAGCAAAGGCTCTTTCCTGCAATGTGGGTTGGGTCATAGTCTCTCTCTCCAATCAGCCCTGAGAAGGTCGAGCAAGACGCCGCCCGGAGACCTTGCCGAACAGCATGCACCATTAGGCATTATCATTGCCTCGCAAAGACCACGTAATCTATACCCACCAGTTCACCTGCAGTTGCAGGTCTGTAGGTCACCATCAAGAATCACTCTGCAACCGAAGCGCAACGTGACTCTACCATGATGTCATTCCCAGGAACACCGCTGCTCCTTCACCGCAATGAGCCACAACCTCCAAGCACCACATGGTTGCCGATCTCGGGCCGGTGTGGCCTCATTCGACGGCAATCTGCTCCAGTATCGCGTGCAGTTCTTCATCAGAATAGTAGTGGATGACGATCCGGCCACCCTTTTTCGTGTGGCTAATGTCCACCTTGGTGCCCAACCGCTGTCGCAGTCGCTCCTGCGCCAAGATGATTTCGGGAGAAGGAGGGCGTGGCTCGGATACCCGTTTTTGCCCCAACAGCCGACGGACGAGCTCCTCAGCCTGGCGGACGCTGAGGCTGCGCTTGACGATTGTTCTCAAGGCGGCCGTCTGGGCCTCGGGGGTGGGGAGACCCAGGATCGCCCGGCCGTGCCCCTCGGCGATCTTACCCTCCAGCAAAGCAGCCTGCACAGCAGCCGCTACCGACAGCAATCGGACCGTGTTCGCCACGGCCGAGCGGCTCTTGCCGACCCGTTCCGCCACCTGCTCCTGGGTAAGGCCGAACTCATCCATCAGTTGGCGATATGCGGCCGCCTCCTCCAGCGGGTTGAGGTCGGCCCGCTGAAGGTTCTCCACCAGCGCGAGTTCGAGCATCTCCTGCGGGCTCGCCTCTTTGACAATGACCGGAATGGTCTCCAGGCCGGCCTGCCGGGCGGCGCGCCACCGCCTCTCCCCGGCGATAAGTTGGTATTCGCCGGCAACCTGGGTGACAATAACCGGCTGAATGATCCCATGTTCGGCGATCGAAGCCGCCAATTCGGCCAACTCGCTGGCGTCAGTCTGGACGCGCGGTTGTTGCGGGTTGGGAACGATCTGGCCGACCGGGACCTGCCGGATGTGCCGCCCAGCGCCTGGTTCCCGCGACTCCCACTGCCCCGGTGGTATCAGCGCTTCCAGCCCCTTGCCCAAACCTCGTCTCTTAACCATACTCCACCTGAACTAGCATCTTGATCCGTTGGCAGATCGCGCCGCCAACCCGCAACTCGCTCCCGTCGCAGATGCGAACCGGGTCACGTATCGCCCCGGAGCACCTCCGCGCCAAGTTCCCGATACGCGACCGCCCCCGTCGAGTCGGGGGAATAATGTAGGATGGGCTCGCCAAAGCTGGGAGCCTCCCCAAGTCGTATGCTTCGCGGGACAACAGTCTGGAAGACCAGTGATCCGAAATGGCGCCGAACCTGGCTCGCTACCTGCTGCGACAGCTTGGTCCGGCGGTCGTACATGGTGAGCAGCAACCCCCGGATCCGAAGATCCGGGTTGAGGTGGCTTTGAACCAGATCGATCGTCCGGGTGAGCTGGGACAACCCCTCTAGCGCCAAGTATTCGCACTGAACCGGAATGATCACGCCATCCTGAGCAGCGGTGAGCGCATTGACTGTCAGCAACCCCAAGCTTGGTGGACAATCAATCAAGATATAATCATAGCGGTCGGAAAGTGCCGCTGCGCGCAGCGCCCGCTGCAACCGGAACTCGCGCCCCAACAGGTTCACCAGTTCCACCTCCGCGCCCACCAGGTCTGGGTTGCTGGGCACCAACGAAAGGTTGAAACGCGGATTGCGCAGAATGGCCTCAGATAACGGGGTCTCCTCCACCAACGCCTGATAGATGGTGGTGGTAATCTCGGTCTTGTCCAGGCCCAGGCTGGCGGTGGCGTTGGCCTGCGGGTCAGCGTCGATCAGCAGGACGCGCAGATTGCGGTCAGCCAGGCAGGCGCCAAGGTTGATGGCGGTAGTGGTCTTTCCCACGCCCCCTTTCTGATTGGCCAGTGCGTAGATTCTCATCACCAAGTCACCAGGAAGCTCTAGCCCTCGTTGTCCCCGTCTGCGCCCCCGGCCGCCGGCAGTCGCGCGGCTGCGATCTCGGCCCGAGTCGGTATCCCATCCAGCCCCGACCGGGCCACAGTTGGAGAGGCTATTCGGGTCGCAAAGCGGGCGGACTCCCATGGATCGCCACCCGACTCCCAGAGGCGGACAAAGAAGGCGGCCGCAAACATATCGCCCACGCCGGTTGCGTCAACCTCCACTACCGGAAGAGCGGCAAAGCGACGCTGGCGCCCCTGGTAGTGTACCACGCAGCCGGCCGCTCCGTTGGTAATAACCAGCAACCGGCACGTTTGATGGTAAAGGACCCAGGTGTCATCATCATCGATGTCTTCCTGGCTGACAATAACGGCCGTCGCCAGGGAGAGTACTTGGGCGGCGGCCGGCCAGCGGACAGAAACAACCCGCCCGTCATCACCCCATCTCCGGTGCCAGCCTTGTGGCGTAAGTCCGATAAGCGCCCCATCGAAGTGGTGAATCAACCGCTCGTCGACCTCAGCCGCCACCGGGCCCAGGTGAACCAGTTTGGGCGTGGGCCATTCCTGGGGAACATCGGCCGCTCCCAACGAATTGGCGACGCTGTGAATGATCTGGCGGCGCCCATCCGGTGTATAGATGTTCTGAAAGGTAGTTGTGGCGGCCGATGGAAGGATGCTGACAGGGATATCGAGCAGAGCCCCGCTCAGGTCATAGTCGGGCCCGGCGCTGGTGACGACAGCCACCTGCTTTCCCAGCGCGCGTACCGTCCGTGCGCTGTAGGTGGCGGTGCCACCCATGGTCGGACCGGCTGCAGTCAAATCTCTTGTGACGTGCCCGATGCACAGATAGTCGAGTTCTCTCATATTCCGGTGCGGATTCCGAATCCTGTCCAGGGTAGAACCTACTGCGCCTGTGTCGCCTCTATGACGTGTGCTGCGGCGAGAGCGCGTTCGCTTGTGCCTGGGCGTTGTAGCTGCTGCGCACCAGCGGACCGCTCTCCACCCAGCGGAACCCCATCTCTCTTCCCAAGCGTTCCAGTTCCTCGAATTCGGCCGGGGTGTAGTATCGTCCAACGGGAAGGTGGCTCCGGCTGGGTTGCAGATACTGGCCAATGGTGAGGATATCCACCTGCCACTCGATCAGATCAAGCATCGTCTCAACTGTTTCTTCAAAGGTCTCACCCAACCCTACCATGAGACCGCTTTTGGTCAATGCCCGAGGGTCAAGCTTCTTCGCGTTGCGAAGGGTGGCCTCGGTCCACTCGTAACGACCCTGGGGCTGCACCCCACGGAACAATCGGGGCACAGTCTCGACGTTGTGATTGAGAATATCCGGTCGTGCGTCCATCACAATCTTCAATGCTCTGGCACTCCCCTGAAAATCGGGCACGAGCACCTCAATGGAGCATCCAGGCTGGAGGTCACGGATGCGGCGGATGCAGCTGGCAAAGATCGGAGCGCCGCCATCTTGCCTATCGTCCCGGTTGACAGACGTAATGACAACGTGCCGGAGGTTCATCGCCTTGGCCGCCTGCGCCACCCGCTCAGGTTCATCCCAGTCGATCGGATCGGGTCGGCCGGTCTCTATGTTACAGAAATGACAACGGCGAGTGCAGACACCCCCCAGAATCAAGAAGGTGGCGGTCCCATATTTTCCCCAGCATTCGCCCATATTTGGACAATGCGCCTCCTCACATACGGTACGCAATGACTTTTGGCGCATTAGCGATCGGATTTTCTGATACGTCTCTCCGCTGGGGGCGCGGACCCTTATCCATTCTGGCCTGCGGCGCGGTCGGGCGATTGTCGGCTTGCGGTCCTCTTTCATCATTCCTGGCCAATCAATTCAAGAAACGCATCTGCCGTCACCTGGGTCAAATCGTCAAACAGAAGATCGGCGACAGTGAGGACAGCGCGCGACCTGGTGGTGGCAACAGCAATGCAGCGCATCCCCGCGCTGCGGGCAGCCTCAACGCCGGCCGGAGCATCCTCCACCACTATGCAGCGTTCGGGCGGCACCTGGAGCGCACCGGCCGTTTGTAGTAAAAGCGTCGGGTCCGGCTTGCCGGTCGGCAGATCCTCGCCCGAGTGAATCGCCTTTAGCCACTTGCGAATGCCCAGCTTTTCTACCAATAGATTGATGTTGGCCTGGGGAGCAGATGAGGCGAGGGCTTGCAGCCATCCCGACGCGCCCATCTCTGCGAGCAGATCAAGCGCTCCAGGCAT
>WSZX01000455.1 GCA_013139935.1 Ardenticatenales bacterium | reverse complement strand
ATGAGTTGGATCCGGCTTGGCCGGGTGAGGAGTCGTGTTGGAGTACGACATTATCATTGTCGGCGCGGGTCCGGCTGGACTTGCCACCGGATTGAACCTGGCGCAGTCCGCCCCTGATCTGGCTCAGCGCACACTGATTCTGGAGCGGGAGCATCATCCGCGCTCCAAGCTCTGCGCCGGCGGGGTCTTGCCGGGTGCGGAGGCGTGCCTGCGGAAATTGGGGCTGGACATCAGCGCTGTCCCTTCGGTCCCGGTTCGGGAGATGCACCTGCGATTCGACGGGCGGAGCGCTGTCCTCAGGCGTGAACCGGCCTGCTTTCGCGTCGTCCGTCGGGAACAATTCGACGCCTGGCTGGCCGACACGGCCCGGGAGCGAGGCCTGGCGATTCAGGAAGGGACGCGTGTCCTGGAGGTGTGCCCCCCCCATACACCGGGACACAAGGCGGGCGGAGATGGCCCCGACGGCCTGGTCACGGTGAGGACTGATCGGGGGGCGTATCGCACGCGCGCCGTCGTTGGAGCAGATGGAGCACAGAGTACGGTCCGGCGCGCGGTCGTCAGCACGCAGGCGCGACAGGTCGCCCGTCTGCTAGAAGTACGGCTGCCGGTCGCTGCAGAGGCGCGGAACGGAGGGGACGGACGGGCGATCTTTGATTTTTCCTGGATACCTGATGGCGTTCAGGGTTACTTGTGGGACTTTCCCTCA
The DNA here is from genome assembly GCA_013139935.1 of Ardenticatenales bacterium. Taxonomy (GTDB): domain Bacteria; phylum Chloroflexota; class Anaerolineae; order Promineifilales; family UBA4811; genus GLR113. Next base: position 2,828 of record WSZX01000455.1, on the reverse strand, counting down.
CAGGGTGGGGGGCGGGCGGAACGAACTTGGGGAGTCTATGATAGCCGAACCTATCGTCGCGTCCCGACCGCTTCGCTCAAACCGGTGTTGCAGGGCGCACTGGCCCGCGCGGGCGAATCGCTCGATCAGCACAAGCTGGAAGGGCATTCCCTGCGTTGGTTTCGGCGGCGCGGGACCTTTGCCGCCCCGCACATCCTGCTGGCTGGTGATGCGGCCGGGACAGACTCTTTGGTAGGCGAGGGGATCAGTTTCGCCCTTGGCTACGGGGAGGTAGCGGCCGCGGAGCTGCGCGATGCGTTTGCGGAGCGTGAATTCTCCTTTGGGGGCTATCGCCGGCGAATCATGGCGCATCAGATCGGCCGTTCTTTGAGCCGGCGCGCGGTAGGGGCGGCTTTGCTTTACGGCCTTCGAAACCGCCGCCTGCTTTGGTTGCTCTGGCCGCTGATCGGATGGGCGGCTGACCACTTTTTTTTCGGTCGGGATTGGTGTGCAGAGTGATCCAATAGGCAAGACGGCCGTGGCGCCTCCCCGAGACATTGGCATCATCCTGAGCTATCGCTGTCACAGCGGGTGCAAGCATTGCCTGTACAACTGTGGACCTCGATGGTCAAAGGAGCCAATGTCTATTGAGGTATTGCGGCGAGCCCTAGAGACTGTAGCTGGTTGGCCCAACCCACCGCAGGTTCACCTCACTGGTGGAGAGCCGTTCCTGTTCTTCGATTTGCTGCTGGAAGGTACACGAATGGCGGCCGACCTGGGGATCACCGCCTACGTGGAAACCAACGCCATGTGGTGTGTGGATGAGGATGTGGCAGGCGAGCGTTTCCGGAGGTTGCGCGATGCTGGACTGTCGGCCGTGCTGGTCAGTTGCTCCCCGTTCCACGCGGTCAAGATCCCACCGATTCGCACCGTGAATGCCGTCCGGGCCGCATTGCAGGTGTTTGGGTCGCCCCGGACCATTGTGTACTTGGCCGAGTTCTTGCAGATTGTGCAACAGTTTGATCTGGAAAGTCCGACACCGCTGGAGCGCTACGAGGAACAGTTTGGCGCCGAGCGTGCGAGCCAGATTCTTTGGGACGGTTATGGGATCATCTCGGGCGGTCGGGCAGGGTACAAGCTGGGCCACCTGGTGGAGTGCCAACCGGCAGAGGTTTTCGGGGAAGAAAACTGCGCCGGGAATATCCTCTACGCCCCTCACTCCCATATGGACCTGTATGGTAACTACATCCCGGCCTTTTGTGGCGGGCTCACGGCGGCCGATTGGCGCACTGAGGATCCATTCCAGCGGCCGCACCCCGAGTTGGTCGAGCTACTCATCGAGCACGGGCCGTATGGGCTGTTTGCGATGGCACAGGAGCGTTACGATTATCGGCCGTTACCCGGCGACTATGCCGGCAAATGCCATCTCTGTGTGGATGTGCGGTGGCATCTGGCCGAGGTTAAGCCAGACGATTACCCGGAGCTGCGACCGGTGAGCTTTTACGAGAATATCTGACGAGTTGGCTCGCGGAGGCCGGGCGTGCGACGGCCTGCGTTCGCTACGGCCCGGGGCCGCCGGCTGCGGTCCACTGCGGCGACCCTGCTCCGCTTGGCAGAACTGCTAGTTGGACACCGGTCGCCCGATCAAATCGGGAACATCTGATGAGCATGAGGGACGCGAACCCGGCTCGAGACTCTGTCAAACGGCGGTTGATCGCTGAATTCGGCTGGACGCGATCGAGTTACTGGCTGATAAGCGCCTTTGCGGCAACTCTGTTCCTGCTGGGAACGGTCTGGTGGCCGCTCGCCGAAGAGTATCTGGCGATGATCGACTGGTCCCGGCCGCTGTGGATCCAACTGGATTGGCTGCTGATCGGGGTTTTCCTTGCCATGTCGTTGCTCATCATGGCTGGGGCCGACGTGAAGGAGGACCTCTGGATACTGGTCGTGGGGTTGGGCGGCGGGTTGGTGATCGAAAGCTGGGGTACTCAGACCGAGTTGTGGACCTACTATACGCTTGAACGGCCGCCGTTGTGGATCATCCCAGCGTGGCCAATTGCCAGCCTCTCCATTGACCGGCTAGTGCGGATCTTGAACACCCTGGTGCGACCTCTGCGCCCCAAAGTGTTTCCAATTCTCTATTGGCTGATCCTACCCTCGTTCTACATGCTGATGCTCCACTTTGTCTGGCCGACCCTGGACAAGCCCACGACCTGGGTGGCCTTGCTCCTCAGCGCGTTGCTCATAGCCACTACGACTGATAGCCGGATGGCGGTGCTTACTTTTGCGGCCGGAACGGGCTTGGGTTACTTTCTCGAGAGATGGGGCACCACCAGGCTCTGCTGGACCTACTATACCGGGCAGGCGCCGCCTCTGTTTGCCGTGCTGGCGCATGGGATGGCGGCCTTGGCCTTTTGGCGGACAGTATGGCTGCTCAACGATTTGAGATCACGAGCAAGCGGGTCCGGCGCACCGCTGGCAAGGAACCTCGGCCAAATCCGGGTACTAGTCAGAGTGTATGTCGATCTGCGTAGTCTATTCACTCGAATGCGGGGATGATGCCAGTATCTGTTGGACTCTTGAAACCGGCAGACACCGTCTCTGTTCTGCGCTCCTTCCTTCGCGTTGACGCCAACGCCGATTTCGGCGGATGGAATGATTGGCCAGACGAACCAGGACCGTATTCGAATTTCCTGCCACCCCAAAGGACCTGGCAAAGACCGCTGCCAATCGCCGCTTGCATGATGGGGCCAGTGCAGCGGGGCAGCAGTCGCAAGATGTCCGTGCGAGTAGGTCGCCGTTGGAGGCTAGTTTCTCAGGATCAACGGCAGGTATATACCACCGCCGGC
>WSZX01000206.1 GCA_013139935.1 Ardenticatenales bacterium | reverse complement strand
GCCGGCAAGAATATGTAAACGTCGAGTGATGTGCCGGCAAGAACTATCGCCACCGAAAGGAGCAGAGCCACCGAGACAACAGCGGGCAGACCAGGGCGAAAGCGTTGCATCTTACAATCTCGGATTCGAGGTCGGACTTGGCAACGGTGCGGCTGACGCGGGACCCAATCAGCGTCGCATGGCCGACGGATCCACGCCGGCCAAGATGGGCGACTCGAGCCAACCCGATCCAATCTCAGCCGGACACCCGTTGTATTTGGCGCAATTGTAGCACAGGGAAGCAGAACCGTCATGGAGCTTTCGAATCGCTTTGGCTCCCCTTTTCAGGTGCGGTGTGGATCGCAAGAAAAGAGTCCGCGGTGAGTTTTTCCCGTGTGCCAGGCCTTTGACACACTGAACCTCAACGTGTTACAATCTTTGCTTCTTGACCTGTCAGGCGAAGAATGGACCAAGGGAGAACGTAAATGAAGAACCTTCGGACGTGGGCAGTTCTGCTGGCTGCCCTCATGTTGACTGCCGGTTGTCGGCCGATAGCGGAGACAGATAATCCAGGCACGGCAGAACCGACGCTCATCGTAGAGGCAGAGGGTACAGCAATCTGTGCGCCAGGGGAGAATGACTGCGAGGATGAGCCGGCCGCGGAGGAGACCGCTGTGGAGCAGATCGAACGGCCCACAACTGCGCCGACGGAGCAAACCGCACCAGAACCAGCTGCGGAAACGCCGGTCGATTCTGACGAGGATCCGCTCGCTATCCGGGATACGGACTGGGTGATGGGACCGGACGACGCGTTCATTACCCTGCTCGAGTATGGCGATTACCAGTGACCATACTGCGCGACCGTTGTGTCGCCGATTGAGCATCTGTTAGATGCTTTCCCGAAAGATATCCGTTTTGTCTATCGCCACTTTCCACTGAGCAGCATTCACGACAAGGCCAACATCTCGGCCCGCGCGGCCGAGGCTGCCGGCCGGCAGGGTAGTTTCTTTGAATACCACCACCTTCTCTACGAACGGGTATCAGAGTGGAGTGGCCTATCGGGCGAGGAAGCCGCGCGCCAGAAATTCGCCGAGTACGCGGTCGAATTGGGGCTGACTCGGGAGCAGTTTGAGGCTGACCTGGATGCGCCTGAGACCGTGGCAAAGGTGGAGGTAGCTTACCAACATGCAGTCTCGCTCGGCCTGGGTGGCACACCTACGTTCTTTCTCAACGGACAGATGTTCGATGCCAGAAATCTGTCTGCCCCGGTGGAGCAGTGGGCCGGCTTTATCGAGGCACAGAAGGCGCTCAGTGGACTTGACTCGTACGAAAAGCCGGCGATGACGATTGATCTGGACAAGGAGTATCTGGCTACGGTTGAGACAGAGAAAGGGACCTTTGTTATCCAGTTGTACCCGGGATCGGCCCCCGAAACGGTCAACAGCTTTGTCTTTCTGGCCAACGAGGGGTGGTTCAACGGCATCACATTCCACCGGGTGCTTGAGGGTTTCATGGCCCAGACAGGTGATCCCTCTGCCACCGGTATGGGAGGTCCCGGATACCTTCTTGACGATGAAATCGACACCGACCTCAAGATGGACGGGCCGGGCTGGGTGGCGATGGCCAACTCTGGCCCCAACACCAACGGCAGTCAATGGTTCATCACCTATTCCGCGCAACCCCAGTTGGATGGCATGCATCCTGTATTTGGATATGTGATTGAGGGGATGGATGTGGTCGAGTCAATAACACCGCGTGACCCAGCAGCGAGCACCGACCTGCCTCCGGGCGATATGATCATTTCCATCACGATTGAGGAGAGATAGCCAGCACTAGCTGACGGCTCTCGCACTTGTCTTCCCCCGGTGGGGGCAGAAAAGGCGGCAAGGCAATGAAACCGAAAGGGTGCATTTGGCTGGTGGTGGTGCTTGTCTTGGTGCTGCTTCTCGCCGGTTGCGACCGCTCCGGCGGGGAGGAGACCGAGACATCGGCCGCGGAGCCGGTCAGCAGTCAACTTGCGTTCACCGTACCGTACCGCGCGGTGCTGAACGAGGGCGACACTGTGGCAGGCGCGCAACTCCAGTACCTCGGCAACAGCGACGATGGGATCCACGTGCGAATCGGCGGTGAGGATGCCTACAAAAAGGTGGGTGACTCTTTCAACTGGCATGCAAGTCCTGCCGCTGGAGTTGAGCTGGACTATAAACTGCGTGTCATGGGCGTGTACCTGGGAGTGTTTCAGGCATGGGGCGACGTGGATATCACCATTTCGGAGACTGCGCCGGTAGTGATGGAACTGCCGGACAGTGCGCCGTGGGTCTTTTCGCCGGCAGTTGCCACCTATGCTGTAGCTAGAGGGGAATCTGTCCCCGGCACTACCTACAGCTACCTTGGCAAATCAGACAAAGGGGCTCAATTCGGTGGCGTAGAGGGCTACGCCTACAGGGAGATAGCTGATTCGCTCGAATGGTCCGGCCGTGTGCGCAGCAATGTGTATCTGGACCTGACCATGCGAGTCAGCTTTATTGGCGAAGAGGAAACGCGTCTGATCGGAACTGCAACTGTCTGGATCTTTCCCTAGCAGGGGATGGCGCCTTTCACCGCCACGACACAAAGATGTTGAGGCGCCTCATTGTCCGCTTTCGATGGCGGAGAGCGGCTGTGCCGTCTCTGGACTAGGGGCCCTTCGCTTGCTCATAGTCGGCCATTTTTCTGCGGGCAGAAGTTACGTGGCGCCAAACGTACCATGCAAAACCGATCACAAGCGCAATGGCCACCGGGATTTCGACCGGCCGCAGGAACCCGTGGATTTCATCCACCCGTTCTCCCACTACGAATCCCACCCCGGCTAGCGCTCCGCACCAGAGAAAAGAGCCGACAAAGCTCAGTACACAGAAGCGAGAAAAGCCCACCCGTGCGACGCCGGCCGGAAATGAGATAAAGGTGCGCACAATTGGCAGCAGGCGGGAAATGAAGGATGCCCAATCGCCCCAGCGGCCAAACCATCTATCTGCCACTTCCAGATCATGCGGAGTGATGAGAATGTAGCGACCATACTTTTCCAGGATCGGTCGCCCGCCCCAGGCGCCCAGCCCGTAGGACACAACTGATCCCAGCAAGCAGCCCAACCCGCCAAAAAAGCCTCCTTCCAGGACGGAAGCCCACAGGGTGCCCCCTCTGGCCTGCACCAGCAGCCAGCCGCTCAGCGGCATTGTCACTTCGCTGGGAATGGGAATGTTGGCGCTCTCGAGCGCCATGATGATGACCACTCCCGTCCACCCGATTGCGTCAAAGATGGCGGTCAGGGTTTCGGTCAACCAGGAGAAGAGTTGGTCCTCAATACCCATGGGCGTCCTCCCAAAGTACTTGTTCAACAACAACTTGGCATTCTTGTGGCCGCGGAGTGCACCTGATTCACCATCCCAAACGGGAAATCATTTCTTAACAAGTGCAAAGCACACACGTCGGCGATCCACCGAGACAACAGGCGGCATTATACCAGGGTTCCAATTGACGTAAAGCCTTTCTCGGAATATAATCCTCTGGCAATTCAGATTCCGCTCACGAGGCAAATATGTCATTTCAGCCAGGTGATCACGTTGTCTATCCAGGTTACGGTGCAGGAACCATCATCGCTATAGAGGACAAGGAATTCACGGGCACGATCACTCGCTACTATATGCTGAAGATGGTCGCTGATGAGGGTGAATTCATGGTCCCCACCGACAACGCGGAATTCCTGGGAATCCGCGGGGTGGTGGAGCGAGAGGCGATTTGGGCGGTGCTTGGAGCGTCGCCGGGGGACCTTCCCGAGGACTATAAGGAGCGACAGGCCGGGATATCACAATTGCTGTCCACCAGCCATGCGCTGAACATGAGCCAGGGAGCGCGCGACACGGCTCGCTTTGCTGGCTTTCGGACGCCAACGGGAAGGGATGTTCAGTTGTATGAGGAACTTCAAACCCTTCTTGCCAGCGAGCTCGCGCTTGCTGAAGATATCAGTTTGGAGGATGCTCGCGATCGATTGGCCCTGGTCCTGGCCGCTATCACGGAAGCGGCCGCGTTGGAAAAGGCTGAACGAGAGAGAATCGAACAGGAAAAGGCTGATCAAGAGGCTGCATCCGAGGCTCTAGCTGGTTCGACCGCGCCGTAGCCCTGCCCCCGGGGCCCAGGCCGGTCCCGGGCACTACCAACCCTCGACGCCTTGCACCGAGGCGGAGATTTGACATCCCTTCCCCCTCATGGTATAGTTTATGACAAGCCCTTTTGGCACTCTGATGACCAGAGTGCCAAACGCGCGTAGGTTGAGAGCAAACCATGCCAGATCTGTCACCCCGCCGGGAAACTATATTGGGTTTGGTGGTGCGTGAGTACACTGCCAGTAGGACTCCTGTTGGCTCCAAGTGGCTGGTCCAGAAATACGATCTCCAAATGAGCCCGGCAACCGTGCGGGCTGAATTGGCGGCCCTGGAGGAACTGGGCCTATTGTGCCATCCACACCCCTCTGCTGGCCGTCTGCCGACCGAAGAAGGGTACCGATACTATGTCCACCGGATAGTGGGCGAGCCCCGGCTGCCTCTGGATGAGCAGCGAAGGATCCGCCACCAATTCCATCAAGCCCGATTGGACATTGACCAGTGGATGCAGTTGGCAGTAGCCATCTTGGCGCAAAGCTCCCAGAGTGCGGCCGTTGTCACGGCACCCCACATGCGCCAGAGTCGCTTCAAGCACCTGGAGTTGATCTCCACCCAGGGTCGACTTGTCCTGCTGGTGTTGGTACTCGGGAGCGGGCAGGTTATGCAGCAGATGCTCACCTTGGCTCAACCATTGTCCCAGGAGGAACTCGGCCAGATGGCTGAACGCTTGAACAACTCCTGCCAGGGGTTGAGCGCTCGCGAGATTGGGGTCACGCTTCGCAACCTGTCGCTGCTCGAACTGGAAGTCGGGTCGTTTGTCCGGGAGATGATGACTCGCGCCGATGAGCGCGTCGCCAGCCGAATCTATAGCGGTGGACTGGGGCATCTTCTGAACTCGCCCGATTTGGAGTCCGGGGACGCCATCCAGCGCGGAGTCCGTGTGTTGGAGGAAAGGGCGCTTTTGGAGGACGTTCTCTCTTGGGTACTGAGGACGGCCGAGCCGGTTCCCTGCACCGGTGGTGGAAGCGTCAGGGTGCTCATCGGCGGCGAAGGGCGTTGGGAAGAGCTGAGAGACTGGAGCATGGTGTTGGCACACTATGGTCTGGCCGGTCACGCGGTGGGAGCGATGGGGGTGCTGGGTCCGACCCGGATGCCTTACGGCCGGGTCATCTCTTCGGTCCGCTATGTGGCCGGGGTGTTGACTGGCTTGATGAACCAGGTATACGGCTGCGAGGACTAGATTCTCCAAGGTGATGATTATTCGTCGGCGGCTGCGGCGGATCAGCAAGCGCGCAAGACGTGAGGTTCACTGATGTTTGACGAGACCAACGAAACGCAAAAGGACCGGATGACCGAGGAGCAGGAAGACGGTGCCGGGGAGATCGAACAGGCGGAGGCAGTGGAGGAATCTCCGCCGCTCAGCCTGGAAGAACACCTGGCGGAAGCTCGGGCGCAAGCCGATGAATACTTGGATGGCTGGCAACGGTCCAGAGCCGAGTTGGCCAACTATAGGCGTCGCATAGAGGCACATCGCTCCGAGATGGTTGTGACCGCGAACGCTGACTTGCTTGCGAAGGTTCTGCCTGTTCTGGATGATCTGCAACTGGCGCTGGACAACTCTCCCCAGGATCAACCGGGCTGCCAAGAGTGGGACGAGTGGCGTGCGGGAGTGGCCCTGGTTGCCCACAAGTTCGCGGCCGTGTTGGAGGCGGTAGGAGTTGCCCCGATTGACACGGAGGGGCAGGTTTTTGACCCCCACCTGCATGAGGCCGTCTCATTTGAGGCGCATCCTGATACCGAATCCGGTCAGATCATCGGTCACGTACGGCCGGGGTACATGTTGGGCGATAGAGTTCTCCGCGCAGCTATGGTCCGCGTGGCTCAATAAGGAGGATCCGTGGCAAAGATCATTGGCATAGACCTGGGAACAACCAACTCTGTTTGTGCGGTGATGGAAGGCGGTGAGCCAACCGTCATTGCGAGTTCAGAGGGCGGCCGTTTGTTCCCCTCTGTCGTTGCTGTCAATCCAGCAACAGGTGAGCGAGTGACCGGCCAAGTGGCACGTCGACAAGCGGTGGTGAATCCCCAGGACACGATCTACTCGGTAAAACGGTTCATGGGCCGCAAGCACGATGACCCGGCGGTCCAGCGTTCCTGCCGACTGGTTCCCTACGAGGTGCGCGAGGCGCCCAATGGCGATGTGCGGGTAGTGCTGAACAGCCGTGAATACTCTCCACCCGAGATCTCGGCGATGATTCTTCAAAAGATCAAGACGGACGCCGAGGCATATTTGGGCGAACCGGTCACACAGGCGGTCATTACCGTGCCGGCTTACTTTGATGACAACCAGCGTCAGGCCACCAAAGACGCCGGTCGGATTGCTGGATTGGAGGTGCTGCGCATCATTAACGAACCTACCGCATCTTCGCTGGCCTATGGCATGGATGAGGAAGAGGATCATACGATCGCCGTGTACGACCTGGGAGGCGGCACGTTTGACATTTCTATCCTTACAGTGGGCGGCGGGCTCTTTGAGGTCGAGGCCACCAATGGGGACACGTTTCTGGGCGGCGACGACTTTGACCAGCGGGTGATTGACTGGGCTGCGGATGGATTTCAGCGCGAGCACGGCATTGACCTGCGGGATGATCGACACTCGCTCCAGCGCCTCAGGGAGGCGGCCGAAAAGGCAAGGGTCGAGCTTTCCAGTGTTATGCAGACAGAGATCAACCTCCCGTTCATCACTGCTGACGCAAGTGGCCCCAGGCACCTGCTCATGTCTCTGACCCGGGCCAAATTGGAACAACTGACGGATGACCTGATCGAGCGCACCATCGGGCCCTGTCGGCAGGCGCTCAAAGACGCCAATCTGGCAGCGGACGGAATTGATCAGGTGGTGTTGGTGGGCGGAATGACTCGGATGCCGGCCGTTCAGGAGGCCGTGAGCAAGCTCTTTGGTAGGAATCCCTACAAAGGAGTCAACCCGGACGAGGTGGTGGCGATCGGCGCCGCCATTCAGGCCGGCGTGCTCAGCGGAGATGTGACCGACGTCGTTCTGACTGATGTCACGCCGCTGACGTTTAGCATTGAGACGCTGGGGGGCGTTGCCACCGCGATCATAGAGCGCAACACTCACATTCCCATCAAGCAGCAGCAGGTGTTCTCCACTGCCAGTGACATGCAAAAGAGCGTAGAGATCCACGTGGTGCAAGGGGAACGGGCCATGGCGACCGATAACATGAGCTTGGCCAAGTTCATTCTGGCTGGAATCCCACCTGCTCCGCGGGGCGTCCCGCAGATCGAGGTCGCGTTTGACATTGATGCTGATGGCATTCTCAACGTCGGCGCCAAGGATCGCGCCACCGGCCGGGAGCAACAGATCACCATCCAGCCGTCCAGTGGTCTGGACGATGACGAAATCGAGCGCATGGTCGAGGATGCCGAACAGCACGCGGCCGAAGACAGGGTGCGGAAAGAGGCAATCGCCACTCGCAACCAGGCTGACTCGGCTATCTATTCGGCCGAACGAGCGCTCAAAGAACACAAAGGACGGCTTTCCCAGACCAGCAAGGACGAGATCGAAGCGAGCATAGCCGCTGCCAGGGAAGCGTTGGACGGGGAGGACTTGCCGGCGATCCAGTCGGTTGTACAGGAGTTGCAGACTGCCGTCCAGGTTGCCTTGGCAGACCTCCCGGAGCAGACTCCTGAGGCCGATGAGGATGGGCAAGAGGATTCCGGAAATGGCGCGGATGATGGGTTGGATGACGGCGAGCAGGATCAGGAATGACGCCGGGGAAAGGCCGGCAGCGGTCTGAACACAGCACACACTTGTGCTGGAGCGATTGGCTCCCGAGCCGGGGCGGGCCGCACGCGGTTGGGCAGGTCGTCACCGGGCGATGATGGCGAAACGCGACTTTTACGAGGTACTGGGGGTCGCTCGCGGATCCGACGGCGCGGAAATCAAGACATCGTACCGTAGGCTGGCGCGCCAGTACCACCCGGACATTAACAAGAGCCACGATGCCGAGGAACGATTCAAGGAGATCAACGAAGCATACGAGATCCTGAGCAATGAGCAGAAGCGGGCGGCCTATGACCGCTTTGGGCACGCCGGTGTGCAGGGAAGCGCGGCCGGGGCTGGTGGATTTGGTGGTTTTGGGGGCTTTGGCGACATCTTTGAAGAGTTCTTTGGCAGTATGAGCGGCGCACGCAGAGGGAGGCCGCGCGGCCCGGCGCGCGGTGATGACTTGAGGGTGGATCTCTCAGTCTCCTTTGATGAAGCGGTCTTTGGCACCGAGAAGGAAATCGAGGTCCCGCGGACCGAGACCTGCCAGAATTGCCGGGGAAGTGGTGCCGAGCCGGGGACATCGCCGGTCGTCTGCAAGCAGTGCCGGGGGACCGGCGAAGTCCGTCGTGTGCAACAATCCTTCCTGGGTTCCTTTGTCAACATTGGCACTTGCGCTGGCTGCGGAGGAAGCGGTGAGACCATTTCCACTCGCTGCAGCGTCTGCCAGGGTCAGAAGCGGGTTCAGACCACCCGCAAGCTAAAGGTCAAGATCCCGGCCGGAGTGGACAATGATACGCGCATTCGGCTGACCGGCGAGGGCGACGCTGGTGCACGCGGTGGCCCACCGGGCAATCTCTATGTTTTCGTCCGCGTTGAGGATCACCGGTTCTTCAAGAGGCGTGGGCAGGATATCATCTTGGATCTCGTCATCAATGTTGCTCAGGCGGCCCTGGGTGATGACGTCACCATCCCCACTATCAACGGCGAAGAAAAGCTGCGGATTGCGCCTGGCACTCAGCCCGGGCATATTGCCCGCCTGCGCGGCCGGGGAGTGCCCTACCTGCGTCGGGGCGGCCGGGGTGACCAGATTGTGATCATTCAAGTCGGCGTACCCGAGAAGCTCACAGCGGAGCAAAAGCAGGCCTTTCAGCAACTGAGTCAGACGCTAGGCAAGGAGACGATCCTTGAGACGAAAGGCAAGGGGCTCTTTGATCACCTGAAAGATCTGAGAGAGGCATTGGGGTTGTGAAAAGGTGACCCAGGCCCACAGAATCGGCCGCGGGGAGGATAGGCAACGCGGGGGCACATGAACTGGACAAGGGTCAGCGTGCTCGTGGATGGAGAGGCGGCCGAGGGAGTGGCCGATGTGTTGCGTCCCTTTGCCTACGGCGGGGTCTCGTTGGAGCAGGAGGGACTCGAACCCGGCATTGATCATGACAGATTAGCGCTGGATGACCACTATACCGTCTCTATCTATCTGCCGGCTCAGGATGATACCCCGGCAAAACGGAGAAGGATCGAGGAGGCAGTGTGGCACCTGGGGCAGTGCTACCCGATTCCCCCGCCAACCTTTGCCGTCATCGCCGAAGAGGACTGGGCCAACGCGTGGAAGCAGCACTACACTTCGTTCCGCATTGGGCAACGGATTCTGGTTTGCCCCGCGTGGGAGAAACCCGATGCCCACACGGACGACATCCTACTGCTGATGGACCCCGGCATGGCCTTTGGCACCGGGCTTCATCCAACCACCCAGATGTGTTTGGAAGCGGTGGAAGAGTTGGTTCGGCCGGGAATGAGCGTGCTCGACTTGGGAACAGGTTCAGGGATCCTCGCCATCGCGGCGGCCCGCCTGGCTGCCAGTCCGATTCTAGCGCTGGATACTGACCGAGTTGCTATCCAGGCTGCTCGTCAGAACTGCGGCCGCAATGGGGTCGACGAGGCGATCCAGGTCAGACAGGGTTCACTGGCCGAACTCGAACTTGACGGCCAATGGGATTTGGCTTTGGTCAACATCCTGGCGCCGGCGATACTACAATTGCTTGAGGATGGATTGGGGGATCAGATCCGGCCGGGAGGGCGTTTGGTGCTCGCTGGTATCATTGAAGAGCAGGCTCCTCAAATCCTCCATGCCTTGAGGCAACACGATATCGCACTGGTCAAACGGGTGCAGATCAAGGATTGGGTGACGCTTTGGGGTCAGCGGCCGACAGTGGAGCCACAAACACCGCCTGCCAGCACGAAATAGGCAGCGCTGGCCCGTCATGCAGCGCCAACCCGTGGCGAGTGCTAGCGTCCTCTACCTGCGCCGGGCGTCGTACTGCTTTTTGTAGCGATAGGTGATCCGGCCCCGGGTCAGATCATAGGGCGAGATCTCCAGGCGTACCCGGTCACCAAGCAGGATGCGAATATAGTATTTGCGCATCTTGCCCGAGAGGTATGCTAGGACCGTGTGCCCGTTATCCAACTCGACGCGGAATTGTGTCGCTGGCAACGCCTCGACAACGGTGGCCTCGACCTCTATCTTCTCCTCTTTGCGTTTGATTGTCATATGCTCCTGAGGGACTGTTGGGGAATCGCTGAGGGTCACGGCGTTCCTCAGACGGCTCCCAAGCTAGCGTCCTACTAGAGTCCTAGCGTCTTTGGTACTGGCGACGTCTTTGCCGACGAATGGCCTTTTTCCGCTCGATGCGACGTAATTCGCTCTTCGAAACATGCCAGCGCTTGCGGCGTAGGGCGCTCAACACACCATCGTTGGTGACACGCTTTCGGAAGCGCCTGAGCAAGCTTTCCTGGGACTCGTTTGGCCTGAGTATAACAGTTGTCAATTCCTCACCACCTCTCCGATAATGACTGCCAGCCCGGTCATTCCTCCTCGCCGATCAAGTCGGATAGACCGATTGCATCGTCCACTGGTGTTGCAGCCACGCGAGGTGCATGGCGCGCCATCCATTCCATCTGTTCTTCCGTCGTCACCGCCCGCAGGCTCAACCTAATGCGCCTTCGCTCTGCGTCGATACTGATGATGCGCAGCAGGTGCACCTCCCCCTCAAACACCACTTTGCCAGGATCCTTTCCGGCCGTCCGCGGGAGATGTTGGACATGTAATAGCCCCTCAATGCCTGGCTCTAGACGGACAAACGCACCAAATGAGGCCACTCGGGTGACCTCCCCCTCAACGAGTTGGTTGACGTGGTACCGCTCTTCAATAGTTGACCAGGGATGCGGGGTCAGGCGCTTGAGGCTCAGGGCAACGCGTTTTCTCTTGCGGTTCACCTTCAGGAGATAGACCTTGATCCTATCTCCCACGCGAAGCACCTCCTTGGGATGCTTGACGCGGTGCCAGGCGAGTTCAGAGATATGGATCAGGCCATCACCACCACCCAGATCAACAAAGGCGCCGAAATCTTGTAGCTCACGCACCCGCCCGGTGCGCACCTCCCCTTCAGACAGGCTTTCGATGAATTCCCTACGCTCCCGCTCGCGCCATTCAGAGAAGGCTTTGCGATACGAGAGAACCAGACGACGTTTGCGCCTGTCCACCTCTATGACCCTGAGCGGCAATGTCCTGCCTACATAGTTGCCCAGTCGCTCCCGGATCTGACTTGGATTGCTCCGCCTGGGAATGTCAAGCAATTGGGATATCGGCACAAAGCCACGCAACTTGCCCAATGGCACAATCACCCCACCTTGATTGTAGCCGGTCACCTTGCCCTCCCAGATTTCACCGCTTTCCTTCAATTGCTCTGCGTCGAGCCATTTCTCGTTCAGAATCGCCTGATGGATGCTGACGACCAGCCTGCCGTCACTATCCTCAGACCCGGTGATGTAAACCGGCAGCTCATCTCCCACTCGAAGGGCATCACGCCTGTCAGCGCTCAGTCTCTCCAAGTCGTGCGGTGGAACAATGCCCTT
>WSZX01000132.1 GCA_013139935.1 Ardenticatenales bacterium | reverse complement strand
CCAGGACCCCCGCTGCGTCTTCCAACTCCTTAAGAAGCAGTTCGAGCGGTACGATCCCGAGATGGTCTGTCGCGTCACCGGTACCGACCTGGAGACCTTCCTCAAGGTCTGCGAAACTTACGCCCGCAAGTCCGGGCAGGCAGGCAAGTCCGGCACCATCATGTACGCCATGGGCACCACCCAGCACACCCACGGAACCCAGAACATCCGTTCCTACGCCATTCTCCAGCTGTTGCTGGGCAACGTTGGCGTGGCCGGCGGCGGCATCAACGCGCTGCGCGGCGAATCCAACGTGCAGGGTTCCACCGACCACTGCCTGCTCTTCCACATCCTGCCCGGCTACCTGACCCCACCCACGGCCAACCAACCGACGCTGCAAGCTCACTTGGACGCCAAGCTGGCGGGATTGCAGACCTCGGATCCCAAGAGCGCCAGTTGGTGGCTGAACTACCCCAAGTATTACGTCAGCCTGCTCAAGTCCTGGTATGGCGATAACGCCACCGAAGCCAACGATTTTGGCTATGAGTGGCTGCCCAAACTGAACCCGGGGACCAACTATTCCCACATCGCCGTCTTTGAGGCGATGGACAAGGGCACCATCAAGGGGCTGTTCTGCTGGGGGCAGAACCCGGCCGTCGGCGGCCCCAACAGCTTTGCCGAGCGAGGCGCGCTGCAAAAGCTGGACTGGCTAGTTTCGGTAGACCTGTGGGAGACGGAAACCTGCGCCTTTTGGCAAGACCCGCTGGTCAATCCGGCCAACATCAACACCGAGGTCTTTTCACTCCCGGCCGCCTGCTCCTACGAAAAAGAAGGCACCATCAGCAACAGCGGCCGTTGGAGCCAGTGGCGCTACAAAGCGGTGGAACCCCTCGGCGATGCCACGCCCGACCTGGAGATCCTCAACGAATTGATGGTGGAGTTGATCAGCCTCTACGAAGGAAGCGACGACCCCATCACCAAGCTGCGCTGGAAGGGATGGTACGACGCCAACCCGCTGCCGCGCGGCGCGGACAGCCTGGTGGACCTCGTCTCGCGCGAGATCAACGGCTGGGCCGAGACTACCATCAAGAACGACGATGGCTCTATCAAATACGATGAGGGCAAACTGATGGGGACGTTTGGCCACTTGATGGCCGACGGCAGCACCTCCTCCTCGAACTGGCTGTACACCCAGTCCTACAACGAAACCGACGGCAACCGCCAAAAGTGGCGCGACAACGTCGACTATCACCCGGCCGGCATCGGCCTCTACTCTAAATGGTCCTGGTGTTGGCCAATCAACCGGCGGATCATCTACAACCGAGCTTCGGTAGACCTGGACGGGAACCCGTGGGACGCGGAGGACTTTGTCATCCGCTGGACCGGACCGGAAACCAAATGGGAGGGTGACGTTCCTGATGGCGGTTGGGCGCCCATGAACATGGAGGGGACCCGCTATCCATTCATCATGAAGCCCGAAGGGTTCGCCCGCATCTTTGGCCCCGGCCGGACCGACGGGCCATTCCCCGAGCACTATGAGCCAATGGAAAGCCCACTCAACCCGCACCCGCTCTCCAACACGCAGAACAACCCGGCCATCACCGTCTGGCGGCCGGAAGAGTTCGGTGCCTCGGACGAATACCCCATCGTAGCCACCACCTACCGCGTCACCGAGCACTGGCAAGCGGGCCAGATGACCCGCAACTTGCCCTGGCTGGTGGAACTGATGCCGCAGATGTTCATTGAACTGAGCGAAGAGTTGGCGGACGAGTTGAACATCAGCAACGCTGAACTGGTCACAGTAGAATCCAAACGCGGCTCTCTCCAGGCGAATGCCATCATCACCAAGCGGTTCAGGCCCTTTATGGTTGATGGCAAACAGGTTCACCAGATCGGCTTGCCCTGGCACTGGGGCTTCCAGGGGCTTTGCGTCGGGGATAGCGCCAACAAGCTCACCCCACACGTCGGTGACGCCAACACCATGATCCCCGAGTACAAGGCGTTCCTCGTTCGCGTGACAAAGGGAGGTGTGTAATGAGTCGAGCTGTATTAGTTGACCTCACCCGCTGTATCGGGTGCCGGGCTTGTCAGGTGGCCTGCAAGGCCTGGAACGACAATCCTGGCGAGTTGACTCTATGCCTGGGTTGCTACGACAACCCGCCGGACCTCTCGGCCGATACCTGGACCATGATCCAGTTCAACGAGGTGGAATTCGCTGATAGGCTCCAATGGGTCTTTGTCAAGCGACAGTGCATGCACTGCGAGCACCCGGGCTGCGTTTCGGCGTGTCCGGTAGGCGCCCTCCGCAAGCTGGAGAATGGGGCCGTCTTCTACGATGAAAAGAGGTGCATCGGCTGCCGTTACTGTATGATGGCTTGCCCGTTCCGGGTTCCCAAATTCGAGTGGGACACAGCTGTGCCATTGATCCGCAAATGCAGTTTCTGCGTGGATCGCTTGGACCAGGGGCTGCAGCCGGCCTGTGTCAAGGCCTGCCCGACGGACGCCCTTACTCTCGGGGATCGAGAAGAACTCATCGCTGAGGCGTACCGACGCTTCCACGCTCGTCCTGGCAAGTACTGGGGCGAAATCTATGGTGAACGTGAGATTGGCGGCACATCGTGGATGTATATCTCGCCAGTTCCGTTTTCGGAGCTGGGGTTCCCAGATCTCGAAACCTGGCCAGTCACAGACTGGTCCGAAATCGCGACCCTTGCTACTCCTGGCGTGATGGTAGGCGCTGTGGCTCTCCTGAGCGGTACATACTTGCTGACCAAATATCACAGGCAGCAGCAGAGCGAAGAATCCAGCACACCGGCAGAGAAGGAGGAATAGCATGTCTGACATAGCACTAGAGAGACGCCGCATCCCTGTCGGCACCATCATCCTGCTGGCGCTGATGGCGCTCGGGCTGGGCGTCGGGATCTACCGTTTCGCCCTGGGGCTGGGCGCCTCGACAAACCTGTCGGACTCTTACCCCTGGGGGCTATGGCTTGGCTTCGACGTCATCACCGGTGTTGCCCTAGGCTCTGGGGCCTTTACCATGGCGGCGGTCGTGTACATCTTTAACCTAAAGAAGTTCCGACCCATCCTCAGACCGGCCCTTCTCACCGGGTTCCTGGGGTACATCCTGGTCATCATGGGGCTCCTGGCCGACCTGGGCCAACCGTGGCGACTCTGGCACGCCATCATCTACTGGAACCACCACTCCGTTCTGTTCGAAGTGGCCTGGTGTGTGATGCTCTATACCACGGTGATGTTCCTGGAGTTGCTGCCGCTCGTTTTTGAGCGTTTCAACAAGCCAAAGGCCTTGCGGGCGATCCATTTGGTGACGCTTCCCCTGGTGATCGCCGGGGTCACGTTGTCAACGCTGCACCAATCCTCCCTGGGCTCACTGTTCATGATCATGCCCGATAAGCTCGACCCGCTCTGGCTGTCACCGATTCTGCCCATCTTTTTCTACATCTCCGCCATTGCGGTGGGGCTGGCGATGGTGATCGTGGAATCCTTTCTTAGCGCCAAGGCGTTCAAGCGTGGCCTTGAAATGGACCTCCTCTCCAGCCTTGGCCGCGCCGTGCCGTTCGTACTTGGCCTGTACCTGGTGTTCAAGCTGGTCGATGTTACCATCTCCGGTGAATTTGGGCTGATGTTCCGGGGCACTGCCATGAGCAACCTGTTTCTGGTGGAGATGGTGGTCGGGGTGATTCTACCCATCGTGCTGCTATCTCTTTCAAAGGTGAGAAGGAGCCCCGCGGGGCTTTTCTGGAGTTCAGTGCTCGTCATCGCGGGACTGGTTTTCAACCGCCTTGTCATGACCGTGGTCGCACCGCAGGGATCGGTTGAGGCCACCTACTTCCCCACCTGGATGGAATTCGCGCTCACGATTGGCCTGGTCTCCACCGCCGTGTTCGCCTTTATGTTGATAGCTCGCTTCTTCCCGGTGTTCCCAGACGCGGAGGCGGAAGCGCACTAGGCTCCTCGTGCATCGAGGGCGCAGGTAATGCTGGGGCAAAGGCTGAATAGTTTTTGCCCCTTTGCCCCAGACCGTGGATCCACTCTCCGGCCTGGGGCTTTTATTCTTTGGGAATTGGAGATTAGGGAATTAGG
>WSZX01000121.1 GCA_013139935.1 Ardenticatenales bacterium | reverse complement strand
GGCGCAAGATTGTTTCCTGGGATCAGGTTGGGCTGGACCCGGCCGGATTGGAGCCGGGAGACTATTTGCTCAACTGGAAACGGGGGGGGCTGGGTTATCGCTACTGTCACCTGATCGATCAAGAGGAAATGGTTCGAATGGCGGCCGAGAGCGGGCTGGACCTTCTGGAGACCTACCGTGCCGACGGCAAGGAGGGAGACCTGAGTCTCTTTGGGGTTCTGGCCCAGCCGGACAAGTGAGTCCGTTTCTGCTGGCCAGGATTTAGTCACGAGTTGGTGTGGATCATGATGGTCATAGGGAGAGAGAAATGGACGAGGAAAAAGGAGTGTCTGCGACCGGCCACCGGACCACCCGGCCGGCGACGGCGCCCCCGGGTGGGGGCGTGAGGTTTCTTCCGATTGGCGCCATCCACTCTCCTTTCCAGGGAACTGAAGGGATGCCCATCCAGCCGGCCGGCGCACGGGATGTGTCGGGCACGGTGGAGGTCATGCCAGAGTACGAGAGGGGGCTGGCTGATCTGGCGGGCTTTTCACACATCATCTTGCTCTACTGGTTTCACCTTTCCCAAGGGTACTCGCTGATCGTCACGCCGTTCCTGGATGACCAGCCGCGCGGGTTGTTTGCGACCCGGGCTCCCAGGCGGCCGAACCCTCTCGGTCTCTCGGTGGTACGGCTTGTTGGGATTTCGGGATGCAGGCTGGAAATCCAGGGGGTGGATGTGGTGGATGGCACTCCGCTGCTGGATCTGAAGCCCTTTGTTCCCCGGTTTGACGCGCCGGCTGTGGAGCGGATTGGGTGGCTGGCCAAGGGTGAGGACGGCGCCAGCGAGGTGCGGGCGGACGGTAGATTCAGAGTGTCCTGAGCGGGTTGGAGGCTCGTCGGTCTGGTTGCATCCCGATGCCGGAACGGTATAATGATTTGATGGAGACAAGCAAAGGCCCACTATGCTGGAGCAGAACAACCCATGCCATCTTCGCCGATTGATCTCCTCGTCAGTGCCGCGTGCCACCTGGCAAGTGTGCCATTTCGCCTCTTTAGCCAGCTTGAGGCAATGGATCCGCCCGAGCGATTGCTGATTCTCAAGCCTTGTTGCATCGGCGATGTGCTCCTGGCCACGCCCGTAGCAGCCGCACTGCAGCGCGCCTTTCCCGGCATTCGCATTGACTGGGCGGTTGGTCCCTGGGCACGCGCGATGGTGGCGACCAACGCACGCCTGGGAAAGATCATCAGTGCCGAGGGGGTGGAAGCCGGTCGTTACAGTCGGAAAGGGGTGCGCCGGTTGGTGAAACGGATCCGGGACGAGGAATATGATACCTGCCTGGTACTGGACCGTTCTCCGGTTCTGGCGTTTGTTCCCTGGCGGGCCGGGATACCGCAACGGATTGGCCTGGACAGCGGGGGACGTGGTTTTTGCCACCACATCCGCGTTCCGGTGGGCGGAGTGCGCCACGAGGCCGACACCTACCTGGATGTCCTCCGGGCGATGGGGGTGGGCACACAGGGAGTACGGACCGAGTTCTATCCAACCGAGCAGGACCGAGCAGCGGCTGCCAAGCTATTGGAGGAACGAGTCAAATGGAACGCGGGGGAACCGCTGTTTATCTTTCACCCGGCCGGCGGGCGTAACCCCGGCATGAGAATGGTCAGCAAGCGATGGCCGCCGGAACGTTATGCGCTGTTGGCCACCCGGCTGCTGACAGAGTACGGCGGAAGGGCGCTCCTGTTGGGCGGGCCGCAGGATGGAGTATTGCTGGAAGCGGTCAAGGGGCTGATAGCATTTGACACGCTGGCCATGCCCGGGGAGTTGGAGTGGGGAGTGTGGGCGGCGCTGCTGGAGCACGCAACTCTATGCGCAGGCAACGACACAGGCGCCACTCACCTGGCGGTGGCGGTGGGATGCAAGACGGTGTTCGTCTTTGGCCCTTCCGACCCGCGCCGTTATGGGCCATATGCCAGACCGGGGAAGGCGGCTGCCCTCTGGCACCCCATTTCAGGGATGGTTCACGGCGTGGACAAGGGGCCACCGCCCGATTGGAGTTGGGAAGAGGGGGTTTCAGCAGACGAGGCCTGGCACGCGGCTCGGGAGTTGATAGAGTCCGGCCGCACTGAGGAGGGAGAGTAGAGCAGAGCGGGTTACGGGGATTCGAGCACGTGTGCGCATTTGAGCCTCCTGTGCTCACAAAGGTGCCAATTCCGTGCTGGTTTCCTCATTCCTGCCAGCTTTCCTGCGGAGCAGCCGAACTGCAGAGGGGACGGCGCTTCGCTAGCTTTTCTACACCCTCCTTGGGGAGGGTGTAGAAAAAGGGGCTGCGGCGATGGGAAGGACAGGCGGGGTTGGGGCGCTCTGCGCCCCCTTCGCCACCCCCGCCAGCTTACTTTGTGGAGCAGCGGAACTGGGGAGGGGACAGCGCCTTGCTTGTTATTCTACACTCTCCTTGGGGTGGTTTGTCATGCATGTGTGACTATGTTACAATTTTAAGGTCGGCGGCATCTGCCGCCGATTTTTCTACCACTGCGGAACCATGCTATGCAGCGTAGGGTGAGATATTCCATCCTGTTGTTTCTGGGTTTCCTGCTCCTGGTGAG
>WSZX01000431.1 GCA_013139935.1 Ardenticatenales bacterium | reverse complement strand
CTCGTACGGGCCCACCCCCAGGAATCGCTGACGTTCAATCTTCATGGCGCTGTTGATCAAGATACGAATCAACTCTGGCATGGCATCAAGGCCCTCAGCGGCAATCTGCTGCAATAGCTCGGTCGGTACGGTACAATAGTCTTGGTAGGTCATGGTCTTGTTCCTTTCGTTGGTTCGATAGTCTCCGAAAGGATACACCAGACCGACCATCTCTTGAAAGGCCAATTCTACGGAGAGAAAGTTGCACAATCAGAACCCGGCGGCCCGGGATCTGGAATTGGGAACGCGCAAATGCCAGGGCAACGTCGTAGGCGCAGAGAATAGGAGTTGGAATGAACGAGCAGTCAGTATCTTGGTACCGCGGGCCTCTATCCAGACTGGTGCTTCAGGTGTCGGCCGGGATGGAGAATGCTGCGCGTGGTCTGTCAGGCATGCTGGGGCGGACAATCACGACCGGCACTTTGCAGGCAAAAGTCGTGCGCTTCAGCGAGCTGTACACGGACCTTGGGCATCCAGAGACTGGAATGGTGGGTATCTACCTGCGAATGGAGGGTGACCTGAGAGGCCAAGCGATTCTGATACTCTCTGTGCAGAGCGCTTTAGACATGGCGGATCTTCTGATGGAAGAGCCGCCAGGCACATCCACCACCCTGGGAGACCTAGAGTGTTCAGCCTTGGGAGAGGTAGGGAACCTGACGGTTGCATACTTTTTAAACGCAATGTCCTCTCTTACCGGGAAAGACCTGCGACCGTCACCACCGGCGGTGATGGTGAATATGCTGGGAGCGATCCTGAACGTGCTTGCCACGACGGCCGGTATGACAGGAGATGAACTGCTGATTATCGAGACGGTCATCCAGGATCCCCAAGACAAGCTGGTAGAGGCCCGCTTCTGGGTGATACCAGATCTCGCATCCGAGATCGAGTGAGCGCTGTCCATAGTAGGAGTCAATGTGAGTGAAAATGTGCGTTCAGTCTCCATCGGAGCAATAGTCACCAGCGATCAACCCAACGAGGTACTGGTGGCATACGGACTAGGATCCTGTGTGGCCGTGTGTCTGTATGACCCAGTGGCACGAGTGGGTGGCATGGCACATGCGCTGCTGCCAGAAACCCCCGGCCACGGGCAAAAAAGCAGTTCTGGGCCGGCCAAATTCGTAGACAAGGGGGTGCCGGCGCTCGTGGCATCGGTGCTAAAGCTGGGCGCCAGTCGCACTCGATTAAAGACAGGTCTCTGTGGCGGAGGTCAGGTGCTCACCATCCCGGGAGCCAACACCCAGTTTCCCATTGGCGAACGCAACGTGGCTGCCGCCGAAAAAGCCCTGAGACAGAAGGGGCTGGGCATCCATCTACAGGAGACCGGAGGGAACACCGGGCGGACCGTGAGGCTCCAGATTGCGGATGGCCAGGTCACCGTGAAGACATTCGGAAAAGGCGTTCAGGTCTTGGATTTGGCTTCTGCCAAGCGCTAGGTCCAGAGAGACATGCAACAATTCATGCGCCATGCCCGCATCCTTTACCCAGTCCCTGGCTCAACGGCTCAACGAGAGATCTGCTGTCACGATTCGAGAGGCGACGGACGGTGACCGACTGGAACGCGGGTTGGTACTGCTGGCCCCGGGCGACTATCACCTACGGCTCGAGGGCCTGAGACGGGTGGCATTGGATCAGGGTCCGCCCCGTGATCACGTCCGGCCGGCAGTTGACGTGACGATGGAATCGGCCGCAACACACTATAGGTCAGCCGTAATCGGAGTCGTGCTCACCGGGATGGGGTCGGACGGCCCAGAGGGCTCCAAGAAGATCCGGGCCGCCGGCGGCAAGGTGATCGTCGAGGATGAATCCACCTGCGTGGTTCACGGGATGCCCCGCAGCGTGGCGGAAGCTGGACAGGCCGACCGCGTGGCGCCGCTCCCCAAAGTCGCATCCGCGCTTATGGAGATGCTGGGATAATGGATGACAGCCAGTACACCTACGTCAAGCGAGAGATCAAGAATCTGCTGGCCGTGGACCTGAATGCTTACAAGGCGCAGCAGATGCAGCGACGACTGCGCACCTTTCTCTTGCGCTCGGGACAGCCCGACTGGCCCAGCTTCTTTGGGGTCATGCGGCATGACAAGGCACAGTTGGAAAAACTAAAAGACTATCTGACCATCAACGTGTCGTCTTTCTTTCGGGACACGGCCAAGTACGAACAGTTGCAGCAGCACGTCCTACCGGAACTCCTGAAGGGAAGGACCACGCTGCGGGTCTGGAGCGCGGGGTGTGCCCGCGGCCAGGAACCCTACACACTGGCCATGGTGCTGGCCGAGTTGACAGGCCCATTCCGGCGGCATTCCATTCTGGCCAGCGACCTCGACGGCACGGCGCTCGATATGGCGCGGGCTGGTGGCCCGTACACGGCCGAAGATGTGGCCGCCGTCCCCCCCCACCTGCTCGATCGCTACTTTCGCACCGAGAAAGATGGGTATCGGGTGACCGAGCCATTGCGAAAAAAGGTCACGTTCCGCCAACACAATATGATCACAGATGCCTTTGAGACCGACTTGGACCTGATCATCTGTCGCAATGTGGTCATCTACTTTACGGCCGACGTGAAGGAAAAGCTGTACAAACGGTTCCACGATGCTCTGCGGCCGGGGGGTGTGCTCTTTGTGGGAGGAACCGAGATCATTCCCCAGGCGCCGGACAAGGGGTTTGGATCCATGGGATTTTCCTTCTATTGCCGCAAGGAGGCCTGAATACCAGCCATAACCGACCGGGAGAATGCACACCGGGCGCAGGAAGCTACCTACACGAATCGCCACCGCCCTCTGGATGAATGCCGGGAAAAGCCGGATGCCACTCTGATGCAGGCGGAAAACAACACTCGGGGCAGAGCGGCAATCTCTCTCAGCCCCCAAGACGGGGATTCCGGCCTTGATGGATAGCAGGCCCCCCTTCTACGCGGTGCTCCGGCCACCCATGAAGGAAGCGAATGTGCCCGGACATTGCCAAACAGGCAAAGCATCGAAGGTCTTATGCAGGCCCACTATTGGGTGCGGCCCGATCTCGCATCCCAAATCCAGTGATGCAGCCAGATTGAACAAGGCACTTGATAAGGAATAATTTTCTGTTTTGAATGGTGATTCACGGTAGAGAGGTCACAAAAGGACCAAGTTGTTTCTGAACAAGTACAAGGAGCTTACATTGTGGCAACGATAATGGTCGTAGACGACAGCCAGTTCATGCGGAAGCGCATATCCAGATCCCTGGCCTCGAACGGCTTTGACGCATGCGAGGCCGCAGACGGACAGGAGGCAGTGGACACCTACCGTCAAACCAAGCCAGATGTAACGCTAATGGATATCATTATGCCGAACAAGGACGGACTCGAAGCCTTGGCCGAGATTCGCCAGTTTGACGCCCAGGCCCGGGTGA
>WSZX01000039.1 GCA_013139935.1 Ardenticatenales bacterium | reverse complement strand
TGTCATTCATCGGGCTGTAATGGGCCACCTGTGATCACCCATAGGGGTCCGCGCATGTTCACCCAAACCGGGCCACCTGTGTTCACCCAAGCTGGTCCAGTCTCTTTCACCCAAAGCGGGCCAGGATGGCGCTGGTGAAGCTCCTCTAGCTCGGGCATACTCCCACCGAGTAAAACTACCGAAGTGGGAGACAAAATGCCCGGAAAGAGGAAAAACACCATGGATGTTCGAGAAATCTTGAGACAGTTGCAGATGGGGCAGAGCACTCGGGCCATAGCAAAAGCTATGGACATCAACCGCAAGACGGTGGCGCGATACCGTATTTGGGCCATTGAGCATGAGCTGTTGAACGGACCATTGCCTTCCTTGGGCAAACTGAACGAATTGCTGACCCAGACCCTGAACACCCCATCTCCTCCGCAGAACATCTCGTCGGTGGAGCCATATAGAAAGTTGGTCAAGAAGCTGCGCAAGGGGGGCGTCGAGATGGCGGCGATTCACGAACGGCTCCAGGAACGAGGCTACAACGGCAGCTATTCGTCGGTGCGCCGCTTCGTCCGCCGACTTGAACCCGTGATGCCCGAAGTGACGGTGCGAGTTGAGACCCGACCGGGCGAGGAGGCGCAGGTAGACTTTGGTTACGCTGGACGGATGATCGATCCGGAAAGCGGTGCCCTGCGCAAAACCTGGGCCTTTGTGATGACGCTTTCCTGGAGTCGCCATCAGTATGTCGAGTTTGTTTTTGACCAGAAGGTTGAGACCTGGCTCCGGCTGCACCGGAACGCCTTCTCGTTCTTTGACGGTGTGCCTGAGCGGGTCGTGATCGATAATCTGAAATCCGGTATTGCCCAGGCTTGCTGGCACGAGCCTGAAGCTCAGAGTTCCTACCGGGAGTGCGCAGAACATTACAGCTTTCTCATCAGCCCCTGCCGCCCTCGTACCCCGAAACACAAAGGGAAGGTCGAGCAAGGGGGTGTCCACTACGTCAAGCGCAACTTCTTGGGAGGGCGGGAGCCTACGCCCCTTACTCAGGCCAACCGAGACGTGCGGCGCTGGGTGATGACCACCGCCGGTCAGCGGATTCACGGCACTACCCGGGAGAAACCCCTCTTGCGCTTCAAGACGGAGCAGGGAGTGTTGCGACCGCTGCCCAACGCTCCCTATGACATGGCAATGTGGAAACAACTCAAGCTGCATCGGGATTGTTACCTTGTCTTTGAGCGAGCGTACTACTCGGCTCCCTTCCGCCTGGTCGGGCAGCAACTCTGGGTGCGCGGAGGCACACGGGAAGTCCAGATCTACACCAGTGACTACCAGTTGGTGGGCACCCACCCCCGCGCCCAGCGGCCGGGTCAGCGACTGACCCACGCGGATCACTTGCCACCCGACAAGCTGGCTGGGTTAATTCTTACTCGGAATGGTTGCCAGGCCCGTGCTGAGGAAATTGGACCTGCTACACGGCAAGTGGTCGAGGGAATGTTGGACCACCGCCCCGAGGATCGACTACGTACCGCAGGACGGCTCCTGGGATTGGGTGTGAAGTATGACCCTGAGCGGCTTGAAGCAGCCTGTACGCGCGCTTTGCGTTTTGATGATACCGCGTACATGACTATCAAGCGCATTCTCATACAGGGATCGGATAGGGAAGAGATGCCTTCCACCAAACCTGCGCCGCCGGCATTGACCTTTGTTCGGTCGGCAACCGAATTGGTCGGAAATCTGATGGGAGCTGTGTCATGGAAATGACCCATCAACTCATCCCTTTTCTCAAACGACTGCGCATGTCAGGCATCTTGGATACCCTGGATGTCCGCAACCGGCAAGCCATTGAAAGTCAATGGACCTACGTGGAATTCTTGGCTCGCTTGCTGGAAGACGAAGTGGAGCGGCGTGAGCAGAAACAACTGGCGCTGCGTATCCGCCGGGCGGCGATCAACACCACCAAAACGCTGGAAGGATTTGACTTCAACTTCAACCCCGGTCTCAACCGGCAGCAAGTGTTGGACCTGGCGACCTGCAGCTATATCGGACAGAAGCAGAATGTGTTGATTTGTGGTCCAACTGGCGTGGGCAAGTCCCACCTGGCACAAGCATTGACCCACGAGGCGTGTCGCCGCGGGTATGCGGCTCTTTTCATCAACACCTATCGCATGTTGCGGCACATCAATGGTGGTCGGGCTGATGACACCTGGGAAAAGCGCCTGCAAGGCTACCTCAAGCCAGACCTCTTGGTGCTGGATGATTTCGGGCTGAAAGCGCTGCATCCGCCAGCTCCCGAGGACCTGTATGATGTCATCAACGGGCGGTACGAAAAGGGCAGTATCATCTTGACGAGCAACCGTGCACCCGATGAGTGGCCGGAGCTGTTTGGCAATCCTCTGTTGGCCTCGGCTGGGCTGGACCGACTCAATCATAGTGCCCACATTGTTGTCGTCACTGGCGCCAGTTTCAGAGTGCAGAGCCCTACGAGCCATGGAAAGGAACCTGTCCACAGCCTGTCGAAGGAGGTGGATATCGAAGCCAGACCTTGATCGTGGAAAACGCCTATCGTCAGAAATCTACCCACCTGGAGCTTCACTTGCGCCATAATTGGAACTGGCCCCATTTAGCCGAACATTGCTGGCCCAATCTCGGGCGAACATTGACACGGGTTGCAGGCGACGTCGCTCCGCTCCGGTTGTTGAAGGGGGTTGCGCGTGGGACGGTATTCGTAGGC
>WSZX01000411.1 GCA_013139935.1 Ardenticatenales bacterium | reverse complement strand
CTGTAGATCGATGAGAAGGAGACCATGTCAATATGAGGCAGCGCGTCGCACAGCACCGCGCCCAGCCGGGCGTCATCCCGCACGCATAGGCGACGGTTGTGGCCCAAGGGCCGGTTCGGTTCGTATTCAAATGGGTCGAAAAAGTAGGTCGAGTCTACCTGGCTGCAAAAATAGACCCGGCCGTCCTCCAGGTGGGCGGCCGGGTGCCCCAGCCGATTGTAAACAGTGATGCGGCGGGGCGCGGCGGCGATGGCATCTTCCACCAGATGGGGGGGAATGAAAACGCGCCGTTGTTTACCCACGCGCGCTCCTGCGCTGCGGAGCAGATCCAGCCCCTCGTCGTTATCCACCTGGACGCCGGTCTGCTCTAGCACCGCCAGGATACTCGAAAAAAGTGTTTGCTTTTGGTCTTTCGTGAGTATCTGGAGATGAGGGGTTATCAGGGCCGTAGAGCTGGCTTTCATAAAGGGGGCCTCCAACACAAAAACTAGGAAAGGTTAGCGCTCGAACGGATTTGCACGCTCAACCCGTTCTACCTAGTAAACAGCCGTCGTAGAACGATATCGAACATCGTTCTACTATGCATTTTCGTCCTTGGTGGAGAGTGTAGATCATGGCGACTACTCTGAATCGTTTCTATTGTTGATGGGCAGAGCTTTCTCAAATTCAGTCAAAGAAAAACCGTGAGGAAAGGGGTCATCAGGGTCCAGGACGAATTGGTGAAAGCCGGTGAGATAGGCCCGGCCGGCTACCCGGGGGACAATGGCCGGGTAGCGCCCCACATGAGTCTCTTCCACGATCTGGCCGGTGAAACGGGTACCGATGATGCTTTCGCTGATGACCGACTGGGCGATCTGCAACTGCCCTCTGGCGTGAAGAGCAGCCATCCGCGCGCCCGTGCCGGTGCCGCAGGGGGAACGGTCCACGGTGTTTGCACCAAAGACCGCCGCGTTGCGAGCCAACAAAAAGCCGTCAGGTTGCCGTTCGGCCGGGCCATGGAACTCCACTGCGTCAATAGCTGTCATAAAAGGCAACTCGGGGTGCTGCACCGAAAGCTGCTGATTGGCCAGACAATGCAAATGCGCCCCCAGGCTGGCCAGCGCCCCGGCGTTGGCGGGGACCAGTTCCAGGCCCACCCGCGCTGCCGCCACCAGGATGAAAAATCCGCCGCTGTAGACGATGTCCACCAGCAGTTCGCCCAGTTCCGGCACAGCAAGAGGGGCATTCAGTTGATGGACAAAAACCGGGGTGTTGTTGAGGGCGACCTCGTGGGCACGGCCCTCCTGCACGCGCGTCTGCGTCTGGACTAGACCGACCGGCGTCTCAAAGACCACGATCGTCTCCGGCTCCACGGCCGGTACCATGCCGGTTTGAATCACAGCCGTCGCCGCGCCCATGATCGCGTGACCGCACATGGTGGTGTACTGCTGGGTGTTCATAAAGATGAGACCAAAGTCGGCCGCCGGGTCGCTGGAAGCGGTGAGCAGCGCACCGTACATATCGCGGCGGCCGCGCGGTTCATCCATCAGCAGGGCGCGGATATCGTCGAATTCCCGACGGGCGTATAGCATCTTTTCCGCCATCGTAGCGCCGCGCAGGGGGGGCAGCCCGCTCACCACCAGCCGGGTTGGCTCGCCGGCCGTGTGCGAATCTATAGTTGAGAGGATGCGCGTGAACTGGACCATTGCTTCCTGCAAGCACTTGGCCGTCAGGGTTCAGAAAAACTGAACGCTGACGGCCTCTGTGTTGCGTGCCGACCTGCGGCAAGCAACTGTATTTCTACATCTCGCGCACATCCACTACTTCCTGGCCCTCCACCTTGCTCAAGGCTGCGACTACCTCGTCTTTGGGCACATGGCGGAGCTTGACCACCACATCATACTTGGTACGGTCCTTGGGAAGGAGGGCGCCACCCAGGGCCCAGATTCCCCAGCCCTGCGCGGCAATAGCGTTGACCAGCTTGGCCAACTCGCCCACCTTATTGGGTGTGCGCATGGTGACCCGTACGCCTGACACATTTCCGCCCATCACCTCCATGAATTTGGCCAGCAAATCAGTCTCAGTGATAATGCCCACCACGACGCCATCATCCACCACTGGTAGACAGCCAATTTTGCGCTGTACCATGGTGCGGGCCGTTTCCTCTATCGTTGTGTCCTGCTCGATCGTGATGACCTCTTTGGCCTTGACCATCACGTCTTTGACGGTCAGCTCCGTCAGGTAACCGGTGATCTCCCAGATGTTCAGGCTGCCCAACTTGCCCGGTTCAACGAGCAGGCTCTGGCGCGTGACCAGGCCCAACAACTGCTTGCCATCGCCCACCACGGGCAGGTGGCGGATATCGTTCTCTCCCATGAAGCGCTGAGCCTCAACGATGGACATCGTCGGTTGAGCCATCAGGGGATGTCTCGTCATATAGTCCTTGACCAGCATTAGGTTCCTCCTCGGTTATGTATGCCTGGACCCGTCCGGCATGATCGCCCCTTGCAGGTTGGCGCCGCTCAGATCCGTCGCTCTCAGGTCGGCGCCTTGAAGGTTGGCGTTGCCAAGATCGGCCCCGTCAAAGAGAGCCCCACCCATTTTGGCTCCCGCCAGGTTCGCTCCCTTCATGTTGGCTCCCTGCAAAAACGCGCCGCCAAGGAAAGCGCCTGCCAGATTGGCCCCCTCCAGGTCAGCCTCTTCCAGATGGGCTCCCTCCAGGTTGGTCCTTTCAAGAATGGCAGCCTGAAGATTGGCCTTTTTCAGGGTGGCCGCCTCCAAACTGGCCATCGACAGTTCCGCCCTTTGCAGATTCGCCTCGGTTAGGTCGGCTCGGTAGAGCTGGGCGCCTTCCAACCTGGCCAATTCCAACCTTGCCCCGCCTAACTTTGCCTGGGAGAGTTCCGCCCGACTCAGGCGGGCGCCCCTCAGGTTGGCGCCGGTCAGGTCCGCCCTCTCCAATCCAGCGCTTTCCAGATTGGCCTGGTACAAGGTAGCCTTTTCCAGGTTGGCCTCTTCCAGATTTGCCCGGCGTAGATCGGCATTGCTCAAGTCGGCGCCCGAGAAATTCAGTTTGGAAAGGGCGAGCCCCGACAGATCAACCCCGGCCAACCGGGGGGTTGACCCTCCGGTGCCCAAGATCATGATGACCTCTTTGCGTGCTATTTCGGCCATTGCCTACTCTCCTAT
The DNA here is from genome assembly GCA_013139935.1 of Ardenticatenales bacterium. Classification (GTDB taxonomy): domain Bacteria; phylum Chloroflexota; class Anaerolineae; order Promineifilales; family UBA4811; genus GLR113. Next base: position 3,218 of record WSZX01000411.1, on the reverse strand, counting down.
CGTCTCGACTATCGAATCCTCACTCGTCGGTCTGGAGTCAGTGCCACGAAAACGCTGCTGCGGGAGCGCTGCCTGACACAGCGTTTGTACCGGCGGCAACTAGTCACCGACGGTGATGACCACCTCCATCTTGCGAAGCTCCTCCATCGGAATGTGGCAGTGGATGCGGTGCTCGTCGGATGCATGCTGGCAAGGAGGAGCCTCCGTCTCGCAGATTTCGCCCAGCAAGCGCGGGCAGCGGGTGCGGAAACGACAGCCACTTGGCGGGTTGAGCGCGCTGGGCACGTTGCCGCTCAGACGGATGTGTTTCTGCTCCACGCTAGGGTCGGGGATGGGCACAGCCGAGAGCAACGCCTCGGTATAGGGATGATAAGGAGGCGCATAAATCGCCTCGGACGGACCGAACTCGACAATCTGGCCCAGGTACATGACGGCGATATGGTCGCAGAAAAAGCGCACCACGCTCAGGTCGTGGGCGATAAAGATCAGGGTTGTGCCCAATTCGGCCTGAATTTCCATCAGCAGGTTGAGCACGGCCGCCTGCACCGACACGTCCAACGACGACACCGGCTCATCGCACAGCACCAGCTCCGGCCGGGCAGCGATGGCGCGGGCAATCCCGACCCGCTGTTTCTCTCCACCGCTGAGCTGGCGGGGCAGCCGGTCGTAATATCGCTCGCCCAATTTCATCATTCCCAGCAGACGGACGACCTCGCCGCGGATCTGCTCCTTGGGCACGGCGTTAAAACGGCGCAGCGGCCGGCCAATCTGGGCTCCCACGGTAAACGAGGGGTTGAGCGTCGAATCCGTGTTCTGGAACACCATCTGGAGTTCCTGGATGATGGAAAGGTCCCGCTGGGACACCGGGGTAGACACGTCCACCCCCATGAACTCGAACTCGCCGCCGCTCGGCCTTTCCATGCCGATGATCGTCTTGACCAGCGTGCTCTTGCCGCAGCCCGACTCGCCGACGACACCCAGCGTTTCACCTTTCTGCACCGTGATGCTGACGTCGTCCACCGCCTTGACGTACAGCTTCTCGCCACCGATGAGTTGTTTCGAGGGCGCTTCATAATACGTTTTGGCGTGCGATATACTCAGGATCGGTTCGGCCTCTCTGTCGTACTCGAGCGGCGTCGCCAGGTCGGCCAGCATCTCCTCCGGTGGTTCCCAGCCCATCTGAGCGACTTCTTCGGCAAAGTGACAGCGCGCCAAATGCCCAGGCTCCATCTGCCGCAGCTCTGGCTTTTTCAGGCGACATCGCTCCCGAGCATAGTCACAACGAGGCTCAAAGATGCAGCCCGGCGGCAGGTTGGCGGGTGAGGGCACTCGACCCGGAATGGGATAGAGGAAGCTGCTGCGCTTATCCATGCCCAGCCGGGGCACGCAGCGCATCAGCCCCTGGGTGTAGGGGTGGAAAGGGTGCAAGTAGACCTCTCTCACCGTGGCCCGCTCGACAATCTCGCCGGCGTACATGACGCCCACCTTGGTCGATACGCGGGCGACCACACCCAGGTTGTGGCTGATGTACATGATGGCAGTGTCAAACACCCGCTGCAACTCGGCAATCAGGTCCAGCACCGCCGCCTCCACCGTCACGTCCAGGGCGGTGGTCGGCTCATCCATGATCAGCAAGGCCGGGTCGTTGAGCAGCGCCATGGCGATGACCACACGCTGCTGCTGCCCGCCCGAAATCTGGTGGGGGTAGCGCCGCATGACGTTGGCCGGGTCAGCCATGTAGACCCGTTTCAGCATATCGACGCATTTCTCCTCGGCCGCTGCTTTTTCCATATCCCGGTGAACGATCAGCACCTCCGACATCTGATCCCCCAGGCGCATTGAAGGATTGAGCGCCTGCATCGGGTCCTGGTAGACCATCGCGATCCGGTCGCCCCGGATTCTGCGCAGTTCTTCGGGAGCCTGACCGACCAGATCCTGCCCCTGAAAGAGAATGTGGCCGTCGACGATGCGGCCGTTGCGCCCCAGGAAATTCACAATCCCAAAGGCCACGGTGCTCTTACCGCAGCCCGACTCTCCCACGATACCGTGGGCCTCTCCTCGCATGATGTCAAAGCTGACGTCGCGAACGGCCGGCACGTCCCCCTTGCGGGTCTCGTAGGAGATAGCCAGGTCCTCCACCTGCAGAACGGGCGTTTTGATGCGGTGGTCGGCTTCTGTGATCCACTCTAATTGTGCGCTCACGGTTCTCCTCCTACTGATACCGCAATGACTCTTCCCGCAAGCCGTCAGCCAGCAGGTTCAGGCCAACCACCAGGGAAGAGATAGCCACCGTCGGCCAGATCACGCCCCAGGGGGTGGTAAAGATGTGGTGGTGGCCGGATTGCACCATGCTGCCCCAGTCGGGATTCGGCGGCGGGAGCCCCAGCCCCAGGAAGCCGAGCGTCCCGATGGAAAAGATCGCATAACCCACCCGCAACATGGCATCAATGATGATCGGACCCCGGGCGTTGGGCAGCACCTCGACAAACATCATCCACAATCCCGGCTCACCCCGTGTCTCGGCGGCCGCGATATAGTCGCGCGTCCGTATATCGAGTGCCAGACTGCGCACCAGACGGGCGATGCCGGGCGAACCGGCAATGGTAATGGCGATGACGACGTTGGTGGCCGAGGCGCCCATGGCCGCGATGATGATCAGGTAAAGCAGGATGGTGGGAAAGGCCATCATCGCGTCCAGAATGCGCATCACCACCTCGTCCGCCCAGCCGCCGTAATAACCCGATACCAGTCCTGACGTGCACCCGACGGCCAGGGATAGCAGCACTCCCCAGATGGCTACCCCCCCGGGGATCCAAAAGTTTTCCGTGATGGGCCATTTGACCAGCACAATCTGGCCGCCATAGGCGATGCGGGACCACAGGTCCCGGCCTTTGTGATCGGTGCCCAGCCAGTGCTCGGCCGACGGCCCTTCATTTATGGCCTGGGCATCCTCGGTGTTCGGGTCATAGGCCGTGACGACCGGGGCCAGGATGGCCGCCAAGACCCAAAAGAGAACCATGAACAGGCCAACAACCGCCACCTTGGACCCCCAGAGGATGGCCAGGCTCTCCCGAATCCTTTGCCAACGCGAAGGTTTTGTTGGCATACTTGTTTCTACTGTTGCCATCGTGTCCTCCCAAGTAATTGTTCAAAAACAACTTGGCGGTTCTTTGACCGCGGAGTACCCGCAAGTCACCATTCAAAACGGGAAGTTATTC
>WSZX01000186.1 GCA_013139935.1 Ardenticatenales bacterium | reverse complement strand
CGTCGGATGACCGGGAGGTCCCCCTGGCGATCAAGATCAGAGAGCCGCTGGTGTCTGACGATGCGACGGCAATAGAGTTGGGTATCACGGAATTGGTCTCGGTGGGGCGAACCTATTTTCGTGGCTCCTCGAGCGCCCGGGTGCACAACGTGGCCACAGCCGCATCTCGCTTTCACGGTGTCGTCGTTCGGCCGAGGACCGTGTTCAGTTTCAATCACTATCTGGGCGAGGTGACCCGGGAGGGCGGCTATGAAGACGCGCCGGTCATTTCGGTTGGGCGCACGACTCAGGACGTGGGTGGGGGGGTCTGCCAGGTAAGCACCACCAGTTTTCAGGCCGTGTTCTATGGCGGGTTTCAGATTCTGACCCGGAGCCCGCACGGCTATCGGGTGGCCTATTACGAGTATGGCGAGGGACCGGGGATGGACGCCACCGTCTTTTTTCCGCATACGGATTTCCAGTTCTTCAACGACACGCCCTACCACCTGCTCCTCGAGACCTATGTGAGCGAGACAGCCTCGTCGTTGACCTTCAAAATCTACTCGACGAGCGACGGCCGATCGGTGGAAAAGCTCGAGACCGAGGTTCTCAACGAGGTACCGCACCCGCCCGACCGGTACGACGAGAATCCGGATCTGGAAGAGGGGCAGATCAAGCAGATCGATGTGTCGGCCGATGGCGCCGACGTATGGGTGCGCCGCATCGTTCGGTCGGCCGATGGTGAGATCTTGCGCGAGGATGTCTTCTACAGCCATTATCTGCCATGGCAGGCGGTATACGAGTACGGCCCGGGAACCGAGCTTCCCACGCCCGAACCGACAGAGACGCCGGAAGGGGAGACGGCCGCGGAGGCTGATGCTACGCCGACCGCTACCACGGCTCCGTGATGGATCTGTAGCTTGCCTCTACCTCCAGCCGCGCCAAGACCTCCCGCACGCTCGGCCGGTCCGTATCAGTCGACATGGAGGAGAGGGTGGAAAAGACATCCGCCGCGGAGAAATAGCACGGAATAGCGGCTTCTTTTGACTCCCGCATAGAGGTGGAGCGGATCGTATGACAGAAAAGACTACTCCAGAGAGATCCCGCCGGTTGGTCTGGGCTCTGATAATCGTGGCGGGGGTTGTGTTGGTCGTGGCGATTGGCCTGGTGTTGAGCGGCCGGTTGCGAAACGGCGACCCGGAAGCAGCGCCGGCCGTTGACCCCGCACTACCCTCTCCCTCTGCTTCGGTGCTGTGCACGCCCGCCCCGACGCCGGAATGCCCCGCACGGAGAGTGACGGCCGGGCTGGAGACGATCGTGACCGCGCTGCAGAACAGCGACCTGGTCCGGGCCCGGCAGGAACTGGAAAGTGCCCTGCTTGCATTTGCCGACCTGACGGACCAGCCGGCGTGCGGCGGCGTGGCGCAGCAATTGCTGGGTCTGCAAGCGCTCGTCGCGGCCTCGGAGGCCTGGGACTCGGCTGCGAGCAGTGGATCGGTGCTCCAGACCGATGAAGCAGCCCGCCTGACCGCCGTGGCGGCCGGGTTGACGGCGCGCACCGAACCGGATGGGGCGGGAGCGTTGGCAGCTGGGCTGGTGTCGGCCATTGAAGAGCGGCGCTCTTTGATGGAGCAGGCCATCGCGCCGGGGCGGGTCATCACTCGCGCGGACACGATTGCGGCCGAGCTGGCCGGCGGTCTGCATCCGCTGTGCGAGGTCAACAGTGTCATCAAACCGCTGTTGATGGATCGGACTGGCGGTGTCGTGGATACTGTCAGCCGGATGGAGATACTCTCTGACACCTTGTTTGCCATTGCCGGCGGCCAATTGATGATGGTTGATCTGGAACGGGTTCATGGGCCGTCGCCGGCCGCGTTCTTGCAGCCGGTGGTTCCCGATGATGGGGCAGTGATTGCCGGCGCCCCGGTGACCGAGTTGGTCGACCTGACCGGCACTGCGACGGGGGACCTGCTGCTGTTGGAAAAGAGCGGCCGCCTGCTGCGGCGCACGCTGGACAACGAGTGGTCGCTGGAACGGCCGGCTGAGGTGGACGAGATGCCGGTGGCGGTGGCCCCCTTTGGCGGCCGTTCCTACTTGCTGGACCCGGGCGCCAATGATATCTGGCGCCATTCGCCCGAGGGCGAGGTCGAGGGGTATCCGGCGGCCTTTTTTCTAGAGGGGGCCTTTCGCGACGTGAGTTTTGCCGTCGACGTGGCGATTGACGGCGCTATCTATGTGGCGCACCGAACCGGCATCACGCAGGGCAGGGTGCGTCGCTACTTTGCCGGCGTGGAGGACCCCATGTTCCGGCCGGACACCGATCTGGGTACTCCGGTGGCGATCTTTTTGCCGGATGAACCCCAGTCGGTGCTGGTGTACGTGGTGGACGGATCCGGCCGGCGCGTGCTGGGGCTGGATCGGGAGACGGGTTCGTTTCGGCTCGGCTTTGAGATCCACGTTGGGGACACCGGTCTGCTGACGAGCGGTGATATCAATGGCGGGCGGCTCTATCTGACCGATGGTGAGACGCTGTTCATTACTGCCCTGTCACCCCACGCTGCCGCGGCCATGGATTGTCCCGCGGTTCCCTTTCCACACCCGGCGCTCCTTGACCAGCCGGAACTGGCGACGATGGCGATGCAGTTGCCGGTGAGCGCAACACTGCCCTCCGTTCTCTCCCACTATCCCGGCGGCCGCTGGCCCGAGTTTGGTTATGGTGTGTTGGATGGCCTTATCTTGAGCGGCGCACCGTACAGCGACACCGTGCGAGCGGCTGCCCCGGGCACGATCAGTCGGATAGTGGTCGATCCTCCGCCGCTGCTGGAAGCTGATTTCTTGGTCATCTCCAACACTCGCCGCGTACCGCCCGACGTGGGTGAGACATTGTGGGGCAGTCAGGTATGGATCGATCACGGCAACGGCATTCAAACCCGATACGGTGGCCTGAGCATTTTGCCGTCGCTGCAGAAAGGGCAGACGGTCCACCGGCTGGCCATCTTGGGGTATGCCGGAGATGGGCCGGTCTTGTTTGGCCTCTGGGCGAACGATGTCTATCTGGGGTACGGCCGGTCGATGCCGGAGACCATTACCGGCTACCGCGCGCTTTTCGAAGGCGAATAGCGCGACGCTCTTGGGCGAGGAGCCAGTCGATCGCTTTCTTGGGGGTGGCAAAGCTCTTGGTGGTGGCAACTACCACGCTGTCCTGGCCGATGGTGGCAGGGAACCAGCCGTGGTCGGGATTGGGTGGTTTGACCGCCCCGCGCCGGCCGTCCGCGCTCTGAT
>WSZX01000338.1 GCA_013139935.1 Ardenticatenales bacterium | reverse complement strand
AATACTCGATGGTTCGATCATGGGGATCGAAGAGGCGAGCAAGGTCTCCAAGCCCTGCCGGTACTGCGAATTGGCTTGCCCTGTGGCTCGATAGGCAGAAGTGAAGGAGGTGATTATCAGGAACCTGGAGCGGAACAACGTCGTATTCAGTGTTTTCTATACACGATTCGAGGAGGGAAAAGGATGAACACCAATTTAGGGAAACTCTTGACGATAATGATCGTTCTGACCATGCTCGTCCCGGCCTTGGTAGGTTGCACCGCGCCGGAGGCCGAGGTGATCGAGGTCACCAGAATCGTCGAGAAGGAGGTAGAAGTCACCAAGATCGTCGAGGGCGAGACCATCATCGAGACCGTCATCGAGACGGTCGTCGAGACGGTCATCGAGACCGTCTTGGAGGAGGTGGAAGTGGTCGTCACGGCGACACCGGAGCCGAAAGAACCCAAGATCCTGGTCGCTGCCGCCCCCGTCCAATACAGCGAAACCTTTGACATCTCTGTGATGGTCTACGCAATGGAACCCACCGTGATGATCTACGACACGTTGGTGAGCGTGGACACCAACTATGAGTACCAGCCCGGCGCCCTGACAGAACGGTGGGAGGTATCCGAAGATGGTACCGTCGTGACCTTTTACCTGAAGCAGGGTATCAAGTTCCACGACGGCTCCGCGTTCAATGCCGGGGTGATCAAGTGGTGGCTCGAGGAGATGACCAAGGAGACGGGAAGTGTCGCGTACATGTATAACGCCGTGACAGACATCGAAGTTATTGATGACTATACGGTTGCCCTTCACATGGACGGGCCTTTCCCCGCTCTGTTCTACTACCTCTCCGGCGCTTGGGGTCTCATCATGAGCCAGGAATCGTACGAGAGTCTCGGTCCCGATGAGTACGCCTCCCACCCCTCCGGCACCGGGCCGTTCATGCTTGAGGAATGGGTGTTCAACGAGCGCCTGGTTCTGGTCCAGAACCCGGAATACAACTGGGCGCCCGAGTGGACGGGGCACGAGGGGCCGGCCAATCTGGACAGTATCATCTGGCGGATCATTCCCGAAGATGTCACCCGCCTGATCGAGCTGGAGGCCGGCGACGTCCATCTGGTCACGGAGGCCCCATGGCGCGAGCTGGGTACCTACGTAGCCAGCCCAGGCTACCAGGTCATCCAGATTCCAGATGCGACCATATGGTTCATCGGCATGAAGGTTGACGCGCCAATGGTCGCCGATCTGCGGACGAGGCAGGCTATCGGCGCCGCTATCGATCGGGACCTGATCCAGCAAACCCTCTACATGGGCCTGGGCCGGTCCACTACCACCTACCTGGCGGGCGAGTTGCCCGCTGACCAGGGCGTATCCCAGTACGCTCCCAGTTACGACCCAGACGAGGCTGCGCGCCTTCTGGCCGAAGCAGGGTGGGTGATGGGAGACGATGGGGTTCTGGTGGCCGAGAACGTGGAAGGCATAGAGGCAGGCACCGTGTTCGAGGTCGATTACTGGACCTACATGGACGACGAAGCCCGGCGGCTGGCTGAGGCAACCCAGCGGATGCTGGCGGACGTGGGCATCAAGGCCATCATCACACCCATGGATAAGCCGACCTACGATTCGGAGTTGGAGGCCGGCGGCCAGACGATCATCCTGCGCCGGTACACCTGGGATGGCCTTGATATCCTTCCCTGGTTCCACGACAGCATGTACTTGCCCTACCCCAACTACCTTGGTGTGAATGATCCCGAGCTGGACCAGATCTGGTACGATTCTGAATATGATGTTGCAACTTGGGATGAGCGTACTGACTCGTTCCGCGAAGGCCACATCATGCTCGTCGAGAAGTGGTATCCCTGGGCGCCCATCTATCAGCGCCCCTTCCTAGCCTTTGCACGCTCTACAGTCAAGAACTTCCAGATCATCCCCTTGAGATCGGGGATGTCCACGGAGGTTTGGACACTGATGGACCTGGAGGAGTAGACGTATGCCTTGACATTGAAAAGCTGCTGCTGGGTGACAGGTTTGTCACCCAGCAGCTCCTCGCGCGGACGGCTGCTATGCGCGTAAACTCTGAACTGTGATTCATCTAGGCTAGGGGTCAGGATGACAACCTATCTTATCAAGCGTCTCTTGTTAGCCATACCGGTCCTCCTTTTGACGGCGGCTCTTGTGTTCTCTGCACTACATCTCGCTGGGGGCGACCCGGTGATGATGCTGGTCCACCCGACTGCTCCTCAGGAAACCCGGGATGCGGTTCGGGCCAAACTAGGACTTGACAAGCCGCTGCCAGTCCAGTTCGTCACATACATGAGCCAGGTTGTCCGGGGAGACTTTGGCCGATCACTCTTGAGCCGGCGGCTGGTCTCGGAGTTGATCGTGGAAAAGCTACCGGTCACGGCCGAGCTCGGAGTGACCGCTTTTGTCCTCGCCTATGTGCTGGCCATTCCTCTGGGTGTCATTGCCGCCCTCAACCGCAACAAGTTTCTTGATTGGTTCTCCATGGTCGTGGCGCTGATCGGGGTCTCGATGGCTGGCTTTTGGCTAGGGCTGATTCTGATCTTCATCTTTGCGGTACGCCTTGGCTGGCTTCCCCCGACCGGGTATGGTAGCCTGAAGCACCTGATCCTACCTGCACTGGCCCTGGGGCTGCCTCGGATGGGCCGGATTGCGCGCATCACCCGCTCCAGCCTCCTGGAGGTCATTGAGGAGGACTATATCCGAACTGCACGGGCCAAGGGACTCGCGGAACGAGTGGTGGTGATTCGTCATGCATTGCGAAATGCCCTGATCCCCATCATCTCCCTGATGGGCCTTGATCTGGGCTACATTGTGGGTGGCTCGGTGGTCATAGAGCACGTCTTTGCCCGCGCCGGTATTGGAGACATGATTTTGAGAGCCATCTACTCCCGTGACTTTCCTGTGTTGCAGGGGAGCATGTTCGTCCTGGCTCTGGCTATCATCCTGAGCAACATCATAGCCGATTTTACATACGTGATCGTCGACCCACGGATTCGCCACTAGCCCTCTCGACCAGACGACCAGGAAAAGCTACTCTATGGAAGAAACGCAAAAGGGCACCCAATCGCCACCCGTTTTTGAATCAGAAGAGGAACCTTACCGCGGAAAGCAGATCAGCACATGGGCCCGCTTGCGCCGCTGTCCTAACGCGATGATCGACCTGGCGCTGATCGGGTTACTGCTGATTGTGGCTCTGGCGGCCGATCTTGTCGCCCCTCAAGGGATTGATGAGCAAGACCTGCGCAAGGGTTTGCTCCCGCCAAGTGAGGAATTCATCTTGGGCACTGATGAGTTCGGCCGCGACATGCTCAGTCGTATCATACACGGGTCGCGCGTCTCCCTGCAGGTCGGCATTACCGCCACCGTAATTTCTGCAATCGTCGGCGTCGGCCTGGGTGCTATCGCGGGGTATTTCGGCGGCCGAATTGACTATCTCATCCAGGGCATGGTGGACATCAGTTGGGCCTTTCCCACCGTTCTATTGGCCATCTTTCTCATCGGCGTGCTCCGCGAGGTGTTCGACCCTGGGTTGGGTATTGTGATGGTTGCCGTAGGGCTGAGCTACTGGGGAGGATTCACGCGGGTGGTGCGTGGCCAGGTGCTCTCATTGCGCGAGTGGGAGTTTGTCACGGCGGCACACGCGATTGGCGCCAGCGACTGGCGAGTCATGTTTCGCCACATCCTGCCCAATGTCGTAGCTCCGGTCATCATCATGTCCACTCTGATGATGGCTGACTCTATCTTGATCGAAGCGACCTTGAGTTTTCTGGGCTTGGGGGCACAGCCGCCCATACCCAGTTGGGGCTCTATCCTCGCCGCCGGCCGCACATATATGAGGTTGGCTCCTTGGGTAACCATTTTCCCAGGGATAGCCATCATGCTGACCGTACTGGGTTTCAACCTACTGGGTGATGGTCTGCGCGATGCCCTCGACCCCAGGCTCAAGAATCCGTGAGCCCGGGAATCAAACTCACCCCAGAAGAACGAGATATTCTGCAAGGCGGGCAGGGGCCAACCATGCAGAAGGTAATGCAGACCGTAGTGCTTTACGGCGAAGCCCTGGGTGCGGAAAGGCTGGTGAGCATCGAGGGGGATGGGCACTTTGTCATCGCATATGCCATCCCCGGCATTGCGCCGTCGATGGAGATGCTCGACGAGTTGGTGGCGGCCGGCCTCAAGTCAGAGTTTCCCTTCACCCTTGATCCCAAACCTCCGCTAGATTACGAGAACTGGTTCTTGACTCAAGAGCAGATTCAGCTTCTGAAAGAGATGTACCGAAACCAGCCGCGCTATGACGAGAGAATGCTGGAATTAGGGCTGCGTGATTCAGATGCCTGTACATGCACCCCTTATCTGCCCGAGGTCGGCAACATCGCGCAGAGAGGTGATATTCTGGCCTGGTCCGAGTCCGCGTGTGCGATTTTCGCCAATTCGGTGCTGGGTGCGAGAACCAACCGCAATGGAGCAATCATGGACCTGTTGTGTTCCATCGCCGGCAAAGCACCCCTGGCTGGTCTCTTGACGGACGAGGGCAGGTTAGCTACCTGGCTGGTGGAGGTGAGAACTGAGAAACGGCCTCTTCCGCAGTTGCTGGGATCTGCGATAGGGAACAAGGTTCTGGCAGATGTGCCATTCATTGTGGGGCTTGACCGCTTCTTGGGGTCTGAACTGAATGAGGAG
>WSZX01000445.1 GCA_013139935.1 Ardenticatenales bacterium | reverse complement strand
GTCTTTGCACTTGTTGACAGGTGAATTCCCGCTTTGAATGCGGAATCAGGTGCATTACGCGTCCAAAAAAAGCCAAGTTGTTCTTGAACAAGCACTCTGATGACAACATTGAGACATTCTCCGACGGCCGTCCCTCGCTTCCCTTTCCCCCGGAGGAGGTATGGTGCGTTCAATTGCATGCCGCGGGCGGCGGCCAGGTGGTCTTTGTGGCGCGCCACCATCGGGAGCCATACTGTAATAGCTGGGTGGTTTATCAGGGCCCTGAGGAGCCCTACGACCAGGGATTCCTGGACCTGCTGTCCGGCATCGCCTGCGATCTCGACCCTGCCCCGTAGCGGATGCGTGGCGGCGAACTGGCAGGCCCTTTTCTTTTTCCCTTCCGATCGATTCTCAGCACTTGTCAAGAAATCTCTTCCCGTTTTGGATGGTGAATCAGGTGCACTCCGCGGCCACAAGAATACCAAATCGTTGTTGAACAAGCACTCGGGGCACACCGATGGATCTACGAACCTTCTTTGCCAGTGAAAGGGGAACCGGGCTGGGAATATGGGTGGGGCGGAACATGCCAGCCCGAGTCGGGCTGCTCCTGGTCAGGCTGACCAGCGCATACATCGTCAAACGGCGCAACTCATCGCTGGTCCGCGGCATCCGCGTCAACCAGAGTGTGGCGCGCGACCTGCCGTTGAACTCCCCTGAGCTGGACCAGGCCGTGCTACAGGTGCTGCGCAACGCGGGTCGGGGTTATTACGAACTCTATCACCGCATGGGCCAGGGCAGAGAAGCCATGTTGGAGGCGATCGCCTTCCCCCCAGAGCTGGACACCCATCTGGAGAGCGCCCAAGCCAGGGGGCAAGGGACGATGATAGTGGGCCCGCACATGGGCAACTTTGACCTGGCGCTGCTCGCCTTTGGCGTGCGCGGGCTGCCGATACAGGCGATCACTTTTGCCGTGCCGCCCGGCGGCTATGCACTGCAAAACCGGATCCGAGCGGATGCCGGCTATACCATCACGCCGGCCGACGGCCCGGCGGTCAAAATGGCGCTGCGGCGCCTTCGGGCCGGCGGAATTGTCGCCACCGGTCTCGACCGGCCAATGCCAGGCGAGACCAGGACAGTTCAGTTCTTTGGCAGACCCGCGCCGTTGCCCACCGGATACGTCCGGCTGGCCCTGTCGGCCGGCGCACAACTGCTGGTTATCTGGGTCGAGACGACTGAGGAAGGAGCGTACCGGGCGCGTGTCACTCCACCTATCGAACTCGTGCAGACCGGCAACCGACGACACGACACGGTGTCGAACACCGAGAGGGTTTTGGCAAGAGCGGCACAGGTGATTCGTGCCCGGCCGGAAGAGTGGATGATGTTCTCGCCAGTTTGGCCGCAGTTGTTGGAGGACTAGACCCGGCCAACCTCTGCCGCCGCCAACTCCCACTCCCCGCGTGTGTTGACGTTGCGGAAACTGCTCAGATCAGGATCCAGGTGGGCGATCTCGGCCGGGTCCACCGTGCGTACGCGGACAGCATCAAAGAAGGAGACGACCCGCCGCTGTCCGCCACGAATGGCAGCTTCTATGGCCGGCAGGCATCGCTGCCGATAGGCAGCGTGCAGCGGTTCCAGCCACTCGCCCCGCCGGAGAACGACCACGTCGTACTCTTGAGCCGCCTCGACAAACCAACCCAACACGGCCGGGTCAAGGAAGGGCATATCGCAGCCCACGATCACAGTCAGATCATGATCGGCCGCCGATAGCCCGGCGTGAATACCGCCCAGGGTTCCCACCCGCGGGAATTGGTCCGGAACGCATCGATCGGCAAAAGGCGCGTACAGATCGGCGTCAGTGGCGGCAATGATGACCTGGTCCAGCCTGGCATGCACAGCGCGCAGTCGCTCAACGACTAATTCAATCATCGGCCGGCCAGCCAACTCCAGCAGCGCCTTGTTGTGGCCCATCCGGCGGCTGTGTCCCCCTGCCAGGACAATCCCGGTGATCGATTCCAGCATCCGGTAAACCCTAGACCCTGCCGGCCCGGTCGCGCTTGATTACTCGCGCACCACCGGTAGCGTCATCGTATCCTCAATCCCGGCGGTGCACTGGATCCCATCATACACGACGTTCCCCAGATCCTCGAGCGCATCGGCCTCGACGATCACTACACCGTCCCAGGGCCCAAAGGTAGCGTCCACTTCGAGCACTCCCTCGATGGCCTTCAGGCGCCTGATAACCTGCGATATCTCCCCAATGCGAGCCTTGATCAACACAAATGCTTTCATCTGGCTTTTTTCCTTTGCGTGATGGAGCACGAGTACAGATAGTCTAGTCTTCCCTTATCATGCGGGGCCGCAAGTAGATGAACCAATAGACCGCGGCGACCAGGACCGCGCCACCGATAATGTTGCCTACCGTCACCGGCAGGAGGTTGGCGGCAAAAAAGCTCTGCCACGTCAACCCCTCCAACGAGAGTCCTGAGCTGTCAGCAAAGGTGGGGTCGAACTCTTTGATGAGAAGCCCGAACGGGATAAAGTACATGTTGGCAACACAGTGCTCAAAGCCGGCCGCCACAAAAGCGGTGATGGGGAACACGATGGCAGCGATCTTGTCCACGGTGGTGCGTGCACTGAACGTCAGCCAGACCGCCAGGCAGACAAGCACGTTGCACATGACGCCCAGCGCGACGGCCTGCACAAAGCCAAGATGCACTTTGCTGTTGGCAATGCTCAATGCGGTTAGTCCCACCGCGCCACCGCCAAACCGATAGTAGCCGGTAAAGAACATGATCACGGCGGTACCAATCGAACCGACGAAATTACCGGCAAAGACGATAAGCCAGTTGCGCAGCAATTGGGCGGTGGAGACCTTGCCGCCGGCCCAGGCCATGACGATAAGATTGTTGCCGGTGAAGAGTTCTGCGCCGCCAATCACCACCAGCACCAGGCCGAGGGAAAAGACAAAGCCGCCCAGCACCTTCTTCACGCCAAAGGCCATATCACCCGAACCTGATACGGCCACAGTGGCGAATATCGCGCCCAGGGCAATGAACGCGCCGGCCAGGAGGGCCAGTACAAACATCGATAGCGTATCCAATTCCGCTTTGGCTACGCCCACTCCCTCCACACGGCGCGCCATTTGCGGCGGGAGCAAAGAGTCAACACCAAACTCGGCCATCTACACCTCCATCTGCCCAAAAGCAATAGTCTAGCACTTGAAAAGCAATGACTCTCCGTTTTGAATGGTGAATCATCTGCACTGTACTGAGTTACACTCAGTATAGGCTACACCCAGTATGGGCTACTCCCAGTTCAGTGTGGAACGGTCACAAGGGTACCATATGTCTGTGAACCAGCACCTGGCGGAAAGATAGCAAGCAATCGACCATTCCGATAGTGATGAACGTCACGAACGACACATGAGAAACAGGTGATTATCCTCCAGCGATGAGGTGGAGCACCAGGACATCATCGCCATCCTGAACAGCGTAGCTCTCCCACTGTTCTTGACGGACAACCTGTCCATTCACTTTGACCACGATTCGGGGCGAGGTGTATCTGTGCTCCTGCATCAAGCTGCGGATGGTCAGCCCCTCTCTCCATTGGGCGTCCCGGCCGTTAACCACGATCATGGCTGCTCCTCGCCCAGCAGGATCTCCAACACCTGGTTTGCCTGGTGGTTGGC
>WSZX01000514.1 GCA_013139935.1 Ardenticatenales bacterium | reverse complement strand
ACATCACCCTCTTCAACGCGCTCGGCACCCACCGGCCGAACACCGACCAGGAACTGCGCGGCATGTTGGGGGACGACCTCGTGGATCGCTACCTGATCGTGCAGAACGATGCCTTTGACCCATCGACGCAACTCGCCCTCGGCGTCACCAGCCGTGGCCATGATATCTGGCTCAATCGCCAGTTCGTCGAATGCGACCTCAAGGTCCTGACCGGGTTCATAGAGCCCCACTTTTTTGCCGGCTATTCCGGCGGCGGCAAGGCGGTCATGCCGGGGATGGCAGGCCAGATCACCGTGCTGGGCAACCACGACGCAGCCATGGTAGGGGATCCCAATGCCACCTGGGGAATGACGTGGGGCAATCCGATCTGGGAAGAGATCCGCGAGGTAGCGCTGCAGGTCGGGCCGGCCTTTCTCCTGAACGTGACCCTGAATCGGGACCAGCAGGTGACCGGCGTCTTTGCCGGTGACCCGGACAAGGCGCACGCGGTCGGCTGCGCCCTGGTGCGCGAGACGGCGATGATCGAGGTGCCGCATCTCTTTGACATCGTGATCACCAGCAACTCGGGTTACCCACTGGACCTCAACCTGTACCAGTCGGTCAAGGGGATGAGCGCGGCCGCCCAAATAGTACGTGAGGGCGGGGCGATCATCATCGCGGCCGATTGCTGGGATGGTATTCCCGACCACGGCCGGTACGGGCAACTTCTGCGAGAGGCCGCCAGCCCCCGGGCGCTGCTCCAGAGGATCTGCGCCCCGGGCTTCCTGGAGCAGGACCAGTGGGAGGCGCAGGTCCAGGCGCAGATCCAGCTCAAGGCAGAGGTCTACCTGCGAACCGACAACCTGACCCCGGCCGAGATCGAGTCCGCCCTCCTCCGGCCGTGTCCCTGCATAAAAGAGACGGTGGAGGAACTGCTCGCCCGGTACGGTCCTCGAGCCACCATATGCGTCCTCCCCGAGGGACCGCAGACAATCCCGGTCAGATCCCCACCCAGCGACAACACCTGAAAACCAGGCAACATCGGAAAAAAGGACAAGCAATGAACCTGCAACTCGCATCACTGGCCGAACAGTGCGGACCCGAGATGATCTCCTTCTGCCAGCAACTGATCCGGACGCCCAGCCCATCGGGCGACGAGCAAGCGGTCGCCCGCTTGATCGGCGACGAGATGAAACGACTGGACTATGACCAGGTGTGGACCGACGATTGGGGCAACGTGATCGGCCTGCTGCGCGGCCGGAACGAGGGCAGCTCTATCATGTTCAACGGCCACATGGATCACGTAGACCCCGGCAACCCGGCCGACTGGCCCTACCCGCCCCTCGGCGGAGAGATCCACGATGGACACATGTGGGGCCGCGGGACGACCGACATGAAAGGTGCGCTGGCGGCGATGGTTCATGCGGTCGGCCTGCTCGCCCGCGCAGGAATCCGGCCGCCGGGCGACCTGTACGTCGCCGCGGTGGTGCAAGAAGAGGTGGGCGGATTGGGAACCAGCAAGCTGGTGCAGACCATCCGGCCGGACTGTGCCGTGGTCGGCGAGGCAAGCAGCAACCAATTGGCCCGCGGCCACCGGGGGCGGGTAGGATTGGTGGCGCAGGTTCGCGGCCGGTCGGTGCACGCCAGCGTACCCGATCAGGGAGTGAACCCCCACGCGGTCCTGGCTCGCTTTGTCCAGCGGCTCGAGACCCTGGAATTGGTCAGTGAGGATCCCTTTGGGCGTTCCACTGTTGCCCCGACACTGATACACGCCGACCAGGCGAGCAGCAACGTCATCCCCGGCGAGATTCAACTCCACCTCGACTGGCGCAATGTTCCTGGCGAGACCGCCGAGGACATCCTCGCCCAACTCGGACCGGTGCTGGACGCCTGTCTGGCCGATGTCCCGGGCAGCGAGGGGGAAGTGGTGCTCAACCAGCGCCGGTTGCAGACCTGGACCGGGAAAACAGAAACGTTCCCCGACGTGTTTCCATCCTATGGCCTGGACGCACACCACCCGCTGGTGCTGCGCGGGCAGGAGACCCTTTGCCGGGCGCTCGACCGGCCGGTCGAGGTGACGATATGGTCCTTTGCCACTGACGGCGGACACCTGATGGCCGCCGGCGTGCCGACCATAGGGTTCGGCCCCGGTCATGCGCACACAGTACACACCGTGCGCGAGCGTGTGCCGGTATCGATGCTCGCCGAGGCGACCCTGGGTTACGCCGCCTTGGCGATGGAACTGGGCCTGGTCTCCCAGAGCTGAGGGGGCAGAAGAGCCAGAGCCCCTCTGCCCCGGACGCGGTCAGAAACCCTTTAGGATGATGGGCAGATAGATCGTGGGCGGCTCTTCCTCTCGAGCCGCAAACCGAAGCTCGATGCCGCCCACCAACTCGCCGTCGACGTATCCCTCCACGTCGATGGTCGGCTCGCCTCCCGCCTCTTCCTGGATGGCATAGACCGCCCGCAGGGCGGGCGAGCACGGGATCGTCACGGTGACCGTGACCACTCCCTGGTTATACGGAGCCAGCGTCAGCGTCTGGCTCGGCTGGATGGTGACCGTCCAGTTCGCCGGCACGTCAAAGGTGATGAGACCGATATCCACCGTACCCGGGTAGGCGCTGTCATTGTACACGGTAAAGGTGTGCACACTGGTCTGGCCGCACGGCGGGCGCTCGACCACGTCCACATTGCGCTGGCTCTCCTGAGGCTCGTACCGGTCCTCGGAATCCGTCAGAATGATGCGAACGCAATAGTGCCCCGAATAGTCAGGAGTCCACGTCACCCACGCCGTGGCGCTAATGTGCGGGCTGAGCTGTACCTCTCGCGTGATGGGCGTCACATGGGTCGTCGAAAAGGGAATACCCATGCCAAAATCGGCCCATTCGAACTCGAGCTCCACTGTCATTTCGGTGTCGCTGGTGTTCTGCACCACTGCGCTGATCCTCGTCTCCTCACC
>WSZX01000382.1 GCA_013139935.1 Ardenticatenales bacterium | reverse complement strand
TCGGGCGGGGCGGGTCACGATTACATTTGGGGACCACCAGGTTCCTGGTTCCTGGGGGCCACGCGCAACCGGCAATCCTCCATCAGGCCAATCCCGTGCACTGCAATCAACGCCCCTACCTGTTTCTCTCTTTTGGCGCGGAACTGGCGAGGGAGCGGCGCCTTGTCTGTATTTCCAAACCCTCGAGCTGCTGCCTTTACGACATAGAACCCGTGTGCTAAAATGAGAGATGGAATGGCGACCTGCACGCGGCATGGCTCGGGGCACGCAGGAAGATGCGTGGTGGAAACAATTGATTGGTGGGAGGAGCCATATCGAGACCCTGGGAGCGGAATGTTTTGACGAAAACGGCGCGAGTCATCCGCAATCTGGCGCGCGGCCATTTCACTTGATCGCCATTGCTCTCTATGCTATACTGCCCTCCCATTTACTTCCAGGAGATACGCATGATGGTGAGTCCCCAATTGCTGGAGATCCTTCGCTGCCCGGCCTGCGTTCAGGAGCGGGACGGGCTGCTCGAGATGGTCCACGACACCTGGCTGGTTTGCCAGGAGCAAGATTGCGGCCGCAAGTACCCGATTCGCGAGGACATCCCCGTGATGTTGATCGACGAGGGCGACAAATGGGTGCAGACGCCGGTCGCAGATCTGCCGGTGCCGCCGCCCCCGGCCGGGTAGCAGCACAACCCCGGCCGGGGGCCTATGCGCTGCTGCTGGCTCTGCCGGAGCCGCGGACGCTGACGGTCGGCCGGCTCGGCACATCTTGCTTTCCGGCCGGTTTCTACCTCTACCTGGGCAGCGCCCTGGGGCCGGGCGGCTTGAGTTCCCGGCTGGCCCGTCACTGCCGCGTGAAAAAGAAGCAGCATTGGCACATTGATTATCTACGATCCCTGGCCTGCCTGGAGCAGATATGGGTCCGGATCACCAAAGAACGGGTAGAGTGCGATTGGGCGGCCGCTGCCGGAGCTCTGCCGGGCGCGGGTATTCCCGCTCCTCGCTTTGGTGCTTCTGATTGCAGGTGCCCCGCCCACCTGTTTCACTATCCGGTTCGGCCGGACGTGAACGCGTTTGCCGCCTTGGCCGGCATTGATCTCCATCGATTACGAGTCCCCGCGTGCGGCGGCAACGACCTGCGCGAGCTGACGACGCGTGGGTTGCTGATCAGGGAAGGAGCCGGACGCGCGACCCGTTATCGGCTGGAAGAATCAGGCGGGTGATTGCCCTATTCATTGCCCGATTATTACCCGATTTCTCTCAGATCCGGAACAAGGCGGGAATAAGCATATCACGCCGGCCCGCAGCGTTACGTTCTGTGTGGGATGGAATCGTCTGCGCGCTGGAATAGAGGAGAGAGTGGATACAGTAGAGACTAGCTCAAGCCCCGGTAGGTGCTGCCGCTGCGCCTGGCGACCCGAGCCACGATAACGTGCTGTTGGTCATCACGCACAGTGTAGATCACGCGATAGCTGCCTACCCTAACGCGGTACACCCCTGGACCGGCCGCCTTTACGGGGACGCAGCCAGATGGACGGGGATTCTCCGCTAGTGTCCCGAGTTTCGCCAGGATGCGGTTCTGGTCTCCTGGCGGAACGCGAGCCATCTCTTTGCGGACCCGCCGGCTGATCCTAACCTCGTAAGGCACTCGTGGCCTCTGACAATTCTGCCTCGAGCTCCGCCAAGGTGATGGTTTCACCCCTTTCGTGTTCTGCTAGTGCGTCGCTAACCGCCTGTGCGTCCTCTAGTTCCTCCAGGCGGCGCAGGTCGTCCATGCTTACCAGGGCGGCCTTGGGCTGACCGTGACTCGTGAGCACAATCCGCTCACGGCCATATGCCGCGCGGTTGATCAGCTTGGAAAACGATGTCTTGGCGTCGGATACACTGACTAGAGTCATTCTGCCTCCCTTGATTGTGACCTATTGTACCATTATGGCCTTAATGGTCAAATCTTTGCAGTTGGGCCTGCAAGCGCCCGGCGGGGCAGTTCTCGAAAGTATCGCGGAATGAACTCGGCGAATTGCTCACGCGTTCGAGGTCTTGTACAATTGCCTCCAGCATGGTAGCTCTGGCTCATTTGAATTGGTGTCGCAACCCGATCCTGGCGGGCGACCATTTTGCTGTGTGCTCGGCCTCAAGGGCGCATGACGTGAGTCAGATATCGAAATCCATAGGCCATGACCGACCGCCAGTCCTCCCGGGTATCGGCAACGGAGAGCTAGACGGAGCAAACGGGAAGAGATGCCTGACAGCGATTTCCTGAAACAAGAGCTCACGGTTCTGAGCGCGGGAACCGAGGAGGAGCAGGAGGCGGCCGCGGAGCGGCTGATGGCGGCCGGTGAACCGGCCGTGCCCGGCTTGCAGGCGGTTCTGGCTGCGGACGGCGCTGACGCTCGCTGGTGGGCCGCGCGTACGTTGGCCGGAATCCCGGGCGCGGCCGCTGCAGAGGTGCTTGGCAGCGCCTTGTCTGATCCAGACGAGGACGTGCGGGTGTGCGCGGTCATGGGGCTGGGAGAACGCCGGGAGGCCGCCGCGGTGGATGGGCTGCTGATGCTCCTGCTTTCGGCGAACGGATACGT
>WSZX01000297.1 GCA_013139935.1 Ardenticatenales bacterium | reverse complement strand
GGCTAGCCATAGTAGCTGCCCGTCACGGCATCGGCCGGGGCATTGTCCAGCACCGCGCCCACAATGCGGATATTGACCTTTTCCAGAATCTGCTTGGCACGTTCGGCGTGCTCGCGGCGGGTGGTGCCGGCGCTGATGACCAGCAAGAAACCATCCACCTTGGAGCCCAACACGGCTGCATCGGTTACTGCCATGACCGGCGGCGCGTCCAGCAGCACAATATCGGCGCTCTCTTTCAGCCGGCTGATCACGGCGTCCATTCGCTGTGAACCCAGCAGGTCGGCCGGGCTCGGTGGCAGCGGGCCGCTGGGCAGCAATTGTAGGTTCTCGATCTCTGTCTCCTGCAGTGGCGGATTGCCCATCACTGACTCGTCCAACATCATGGTGGTGAGGCCGGCACTATTGTCAAGGCCAAAAATCTCGTGCAGCGCCGGCCGGCGGAGGTCACAATCCACCAGCAAGGTGCGGTTTCCGCCCTGTGCCAAGACTACGGCCAGATTAGAGATGACGATCGACTTGTTATCCTGCGGGGCGGCCGTGGTGGCAACCAGGGTGTGAATCGGCGCATCGAGGCCGGAAAAGGAGAGATTGGTCCGGAGAGAGCGATAGGCTTCGGCAGCCGGCGACCGAGGGTCAGAGACGGTGACCAGGTTGGCACGGATTTGACTCGTCATGGCTAGTCTCCTTTGGAAAGCAGGATGGTAGGTTCGATGGGGCCGATTTCTTCTTCACCTGATGATGGAGGCGTGGGCGCATCGGCCTGGGGAGAGGGAGTGGGAACCGGGCCCGGTGTGGCCGGCGCCGAACTCGGTTGGCTGGGTGTAGGTGTGTTGCCCAGCGCATACGGCCGGCTTGCGTCGAGCTTGGGGGCCGGAATGGTCCCCAGCAATGGGAGTCCCAGGAAGCGGTCGATATCTTCCGGCCGGCGCACCACGCCGGACTCGATCCACTCCAGCGTAAAGGTAATGACCGAGCCGACCAGAGCGCCCAGCACCAGCCCGGCGACGACGTTGATCTTCCACTTGGGACGATCCAGCGCGTAGCGGGGCGGGTCCAACTGAAAGGCCTCGACGCGATCCTCCTTGCGCTGCTTGGCGTTCTCTGCGTTCCGCCACTGGATAAAGATGTCGGTCCACGCCTGGGCAATGTCGTTGGCCAGATCGCCGTCCGGGTCCTCTACCGTCATCTGGATGATCAGTCGAGATTCATCCGAGGCGACCTGCACGTCGCCCAGCAGATCGGCCGGGACGCGGTCCAGGTGCAGCAGATCGATCACCTCCTGCGCTCGGGTATTGGTGTTCATCCAAGAGGCGTAGCTGCGCAGCAGGATCTTGGCCGATTGAGTTATCCCCCAATCGGCTCGGGCCGGCTGAACCAGGATATCCACCGACGATTGGTAGATGGGGGTCTGAAGCTTGCCAAAGGCAAAGGCGGCGGTGGACGTCATCACCATGAGCAGAATGATGATCCAGCCGCGCCGTCTGAGAATCCGGATATAGTCCTGTAGTTCCATGGTCTCACCAACTCACTTTGTACTTGTTTGAAGACAACGTGCCATTCTTGTCGCCTTTCCACACTCGATTCGCCATTCAAAACGGGAGGTTGTTTCTTATCAAGTGCTTTGGTATCTCGGCCAGGACCTCCAGGCCCATGGCCTCCAGTTCGCGCCGAGTGCGCACAGTAGGGTCAACATAGTCAACAAGGAAGGCGAGTCCCACCCCTGCTCCGATAGCCAGGATCAGCCGAAGCGGAAGATCGAGCGCGGCTCGAAGTCCGGCCGGTATCTGGTTGATGACGGGCTGGTCCAGGGGGACCACCGTGGCCCCCTCCCCCAGGAAAGGAAACGCTTGCACGTTCTGGGTCTGAAGCACCACTGTGGCGGCGTCGATCATTGCCGCCAACGTCTCCCGGTCTCCAAAGGTCATGGAAAGCTGCAGCAGGCTGCGGACGTTGTCAGCGGCTATGCTGCCCTGCACAGCCCCGGCCGGCACCTGGATGCCCTGACAGGCCAGTTCGTGGCTGACGGCGGCTGCAAAGGTGCCGCTTGTCACCCAGTCCGCCAATCCATTGACGATGTACTCGGAGGTAAGCCACGGATAGTAGCGGTCATCTTCGTAATCCGCGCCGCTGCCTGCAAGTGGCGGCTGCCCGGCCGTATAGCGGATGCCGACGTTGTAGGCGGGGGGCGGCCGGTGATAGGTGGCCAGTCCCACCGCCAGCACGACGACGAAAGGGATCAGCGCCAGCAGCCGGCGGCGCAACAGAACGGCCCAGAGTCTTCTCAGTTCCATGTCGAGATCCGATCTCGCCAGGAGAAGCTTCGGCGACCACTATTAAGGGAGGTACGGGCTCTCTTGGAAGAGCCCACCGGCACAACGGTTTCCCTCGGGCGGAGATGCAGGTTCATGAGTTGGCTTGCCTGATTGACCTCTGACTCTGGGTGAGACATGCGTTTCCTCCGTTTCGGTCCAACCCCGCTCAACGATTCTGTATCCACAGGCCGGTCTTTTGCTCGATAAACGCCCTGATCTGTTCGTCGAAAATCGAACGGCTGAACTGCTCCGCGTGACGGCGAATCCGGCCGGGTTGAAATGTCAGCGTCTCAAACCTCTCCACGGCGGCCTTTAGCGGGTCAACCGCCGATTGGT
>WSZX01000387.1 GCA_013139935.1 Ardenticatenales bacterium | reverse complement strand
TCTCTGGCACCGGGTCCTCAATCCACATCCTGCCTCCGCCGCCCTCGCAACAGAGGCTCTTTTCCCGGCAACGATCCATCTCTACCAGCTTGAGGCCAGGGAGCGATTGTAGCACAGCACGCGGTTCATCATAGATGTTGTTTTGCCGGCCGAGGTAACAGGGATCGTGATAGGTAACGCGTCGCTCGATCTTGGTGGAGAAGGCCAGCTTGCCTTGCTCGATCAGCTCGGCCAGATGTTGCGTGTAATGCCTGACCTCGTGGCCATTCATGGGGTAATGGTGGCAAAAAGCATCATAGCAATGGGGCGAGATAGTGACCAAGAGCCGGTACGTATGGTCCTCCATCTCCTCTTCCCAGTCCTCGATGAGCGCCTCAAACAGGCTATCCTCCCCTTGCTCACCCAGCCGGCGAGCCTCACTGCCGCAGCAACGCTCATCTTCGCCCAAAATGCCGAAATCCACGCCGGCCGCCTGCAACACCTTGACCAACGTCTGGGCTACTTTCTGACCACGCACGTCATAGCTGGGATAGCATCCAGCGTAAAGAAAGACATCCGCTCCTTCTTCCAGGTGTTTGACGTCCAACTCGTCCGCCCATGCACCGCGGTCGCGGGCGGGCATGATCAGCGGGTTGCCGCGCTCAAAGATACTCTTGAGCGCGGTGGTGAGGGTGCCAGGAATGCGGCCGTCATCCACCAGCAGAGTTCGCAGTTGGATCACCATTTCGCCCGGGTCTACCTCCTTGGGACAGCGGACAGAGCAAGTAAAGCAGGTGGTGCAATCCCAAAGCTCCTGGTGCGCCTGGGGGTCCAATTCGCCCGCTATCAGAGTCTGGTAGATCAGCTTGCGGGGATTGAGGATGGTCTTGAATCCCATGGGGCAGCTAGCGGCACACTTGCCACATTGAATGCAGCGAAAGAGCGCGTTTTCGATTGCGAATGCTCGTAGTTCCGTTGCGTCCATCATCAGCCTCTCACTGGAACCGGGTCGGTGGCCGCTTGCTCAACCTGGCGCATGACAATCATCGCCGACGCGGCGGCCGCCTTGGCCTGAGCCACCGTGTCTGGAATATCCTTGGGCCCCTGGGCGCAACCGGCCAGAAAGACGGCCGGCCGGTCTGTATCCACGGGCCGCATCTTGTGATGCTGCTCCTTGAAGAATCCGTCGGGAGATAGCTCCAGATCGAGCATCTCGGCCAATTGGAGAGTCTCGGAACGGGGCTGCAGCCCCACGGCCAGAACCACCAGGTCTGCCTCCAGTTCTATGAATTCACCAAGAATGGTGTCCTCGGCCCGAACCAGCAGCCGGCCGTTCTGGCGCAGCACTTCGGCCGGGTTCCCCCGCCGGTAGAGCGCCCCCTCTTCTCGCACCCGATCGTAGAACTCTTCAAAGCCTTTGCCAAACGCGCGGATGTCCATGTAGAACACCGTCACGTTGACGCCAGGGATTCTCTCGTGCGCCAGGTGGGCCTGTTTGGCAGTGTACATGCAGCAGACTCGCGAACACCACGGGTGGTCAATGGACCGGTCGCGCGAACCAACGCAGTGGATGAAAATGATGTCCTGCGGCACCTGGTCCCCGATCATGATCTTGCCAACAGTTGGACCCGAGGACGAGACGAGTCGCTCGAACTCTAGGCCGGTGATGACCTCGGGATAGGTACCATAGCCCAGTTCGGGCTTGACAGCGGCGTCAACGACATCAAAGCCGATGGCGACGATCACTGCCTGCACATCGCGCTGGATGAGCTCTTCCTGCATCTCGAAATCGATGGCGTCGGCGGGACAGGCATCCTTGCACTTGAAGGTCTTGCCGCACGTGCCGCGGGTCAGATAGAGGCAGGCATCGGGGTCAATCGTATACTTTAGCGGGACCGCCTGGGGAAAGGGCACGTAGATAGCCGCGCGCTTGCCCATTCCGGCGTCAAACTGGCCGACAATGCGGCCGGTCATCCGACAGTTGGCGGCGCACTCGCCGCAACCGGTGCAGGTGTCTACATCTACGTACCTCGGTTTCTTGCGGATGGTGGCCCGGAATCCCTCACTCGTTTCGACGACCTCGACGACTTCCGAGTAGGTAAGCAGTTCGATGTTGGGGTGCCGGTCGACGTCAACCATCTTGGGAGTGAGAATGCACGCGGAGCAGTCGAGCGTGGGAAAGGTCTTGTCCAGTTGAGACATGCGGCCGCCCACGCTTGGGTCCTTTTCGACCAGGTATACCTGGTAGCCAGCGTCGGCGATGTCCAACGCCGCCTGGATGCCGGCTATCCCCGCGCCGATGATCAGGGTGGCGGGCCGTTCCACCAGTCCCGACACAGAGGTTGCCGGGTCAGTGATCGTCATTGACCAACCTCCTGCCACTCGTCTTCCTGGAAAGCGACCAGCGGCAGCATCTCCTCGGGGTTGTAACCGGGCTGGTAGTCAAAGACCGACTGCACGCTATCACCCACAGCACGGAACACCCGTCCCACGGGCAGATCTGCCGGGCAGACACTGGTACACATACCACACCCAACACACGAAAGCGCC
>WSZX01000199.1 GCA_013139935.1 Ardenticatenales bacterium | reverse complement strand
TGTGCTGTTTCCCCGGCATAAAAGTACATGAGGACTACAAAGAAGGGTCCAAACGTCAACGTCAGGATCAGGATCTTCCAATCCCGGAGAGTCTCGATACTGGTCTTCCGGAACAGGCTGATGGTTCTCATGCTCGCAACCTCCTGCCGGTCAGGTCGATGAACACGTCTTCCAGCGTCTTCTTCCGTATGCTAATATCCTGGATCTCCACCTGCGCTTGCTGGAGCTTCTCCAGCAAGACCGGCAGTACCTCCAGTGTGTCACGGCCAACAAGACGTAGGGTTTCCGCCTGAAAGGCCAGATCGTGCAGGCTACCTGGCAGCGTCGGCCGTAGCTTGGTCAACTTTTCTGCCTGACCCGCGGCGAGTGTGATCTCCATGATATCACCGGCGCCGATTCGGTTCTTGAGGCCTTCAGGGGTGTCGAGCACCAGCAACTCGCCATGGTCTATGATCCCGATCCGATCGGCGAGGCGATCTACCTCATCCATATCGTGTGTGGTCAATATCACGGTGGTTCTTGGAGCGAGAGAACGGATATACTCCCTCACCAGTATCCTGCTCTGCGGGTCGAGTCCGGCTTGAGGTTCATCGAGGATCAATATCTCTGGATCATGGACTAGGGCAAGGGCAATATTCAACCGGCGTTTCATCCCCCCTGAGAGGTTCTTGGCCAATTTGCTTCTTGCATCAAAGAGGCCGAACGTCTCCAATAGCTCCAATGCTCTCTTTCTTGCTGCATCTCTACTGATATCGTATTGCTGCCCCATGAACTCCAGTTGTTCGAGACATGTCAGTGATTCCCAGATAACCAGGTTCTCGGGACAGAGCCCAAGTAATCGTTTGCATCCTCGATAGTCGTCTTTCAGCGAGCGGCCATCAATCACGATTTCGCCCGCATCGCTCTCCAGCAAACCGCACACCATGTGGATGGCCGTGGTTTTCCCTGCCCCATTGGGCCCCAGAAAGCCGAATACCTCCCCCCGGAGGACATCTAGCGATAGATCCTTGACCGCAATCAGCTCTCCATATGATTTTCTCAAACCCCGGAGACTCAACACGATATTTGAGTTTTCGGTATGCATCAATCTGCTCCTTGCGCCTCCATCGGATCGTCTGCCCACATCCGATCGCTATCGAGTGACCCTGGTTGTTCTATTCGCCATTCGACGGAACGATCCTCTTTCCGGAACCAACCCGAATCCACACTCCGGCTGTTCCCACCAGCAGGCCTTCTCTAGCTGCAGTGATTCAATGGGGAGCGCCTGGCGCAATAGGATTCACATGGCATAAGACGGCGCATAACCCCGAGTTGAGCCAAGTGCAGCGCTATCCAGATTTTCGGCGAATGTGTCCAATGGGCGCCAAGTGCTTTTTTGGGCTGCTGCAAACGATTGTATCCCGGAAGGCCAGCATTTGGCAAACTGCCCACGCGTTCACCCCCAGATCGATGACTGGGTTGTCCCGGTGTCCCCCGGCCGAAGGGCCTGATGGGTGCCTCTTTCCGCTACCAGGAACGCAGAGGAAAGGGCGCGCCGACCTTGACAGAGCCCTTGGGCAGGACGTGTCGTGGATAACGGTGGACTGCCTCAACGTCTCTCGACGGAGAGGATGCAGATATCGGCTTGGTTGGTGCCTTTAGGAGTCCGGCCGAGGGTTTGTCAGGTGCGCGATGCGAGTACAATGGCGCCGAATCAAGTGCCCCACGGGGATTCGAACCCCTGTCGCTGGCCTGTTCGACCAAGTCCAGACCCCTTGTGCCGTGTACGATGATATCTGGACAGCGTTCAGACTTTGTGAGCAGATTTTGGCTTCGCTTTCATCATAGATCGAGGGCCACGCGCGGTGCGGTCCTGTTGTTCGTATTGCCCCGGGGGTGCTCAGGGACCGAACGAGGGGGTGGGATGCACATCACTCCCTCCTGCGTCCAGTCGACTGTGAACACGTGCCATCACAATATCCGGATCGTTCCAGCCTTTGGCATCCATCACCGCCTGAAAAGTGCGCCGGAACCACAGGTCGGCAGTGATTGATACCGGGCCTATTCCAGGTGGCGCGGCAAAGCTATAGATTGACGTATCGCTGCCCATCGCCGGGATGCGATTGTCGCTGACGATGAGGGCCTGCTTCCAGTAGCTCACTACGGGCGCCTCACCGGTCTCCACATCGCGTAGCACTTTGGCAAAGACCTGGCCCGGCAGCCCGGCCTGGTCGCCCCCCCACTCGGGCACGATCGGACCATCCTGCAGGGGCAGGGCTTGCCCCTGTCCATCCTCAGCCACGACCGTCAGGATAATGTGCCGCCCTGGAAAGTCGGTGGGCACGTGATGGCCGGCTCCAGTGTTGGTGATGGCTACAGTCACCCGCAGCTCGTCGCCAATCTGCTCGGCAGAGACGGTCATGCTGACCGTGTCTTGCAGCAGCTCGACGCTGCTTGCGCCAAGCTGGAGGTGCGACGGGATCTGCTCCGGCGGGTGCGGCAAGCCGCCCTGGCCCGGCAGGGCAAAGTAGACGTCGCCGGTGGGCGGCATGTGGCAATCCTGGCAGGTCGTCCCCGCCCCGGCGTAAGGGCTGGACAGCCATTCCTCGTACGATTCGTAGATGGGCGTGCCCCAGAAGCTGAACTGGTGGCAGGGCGCGCAGAAGAGGCTCTCGCTCATGGCCGGCAAGTAGCTGT
>WSZX01000464.1 GCA_013139935.1 Ardenticatenales bacterium | reverse complement strand
TCATTGACAACATCTTTCGCTTTGTCATGTCGGGCTCGGAGGTCTCGGCCTTGCTCGGCCGGATGCCCAGCGCAGTAGGCTACCAGCCCACTCTGAGCACAGAGATGGGCGAACTCCAGGAGCGAATCACTTCGACGCTCAAGGGGTCCATCACGTCCATGCAGGCAGTCTATTTACCGGCCGACGACTATTCGGACCCCGCTCCGTTGGCGACCTTTGCCCACCTGGACGCAACCATCGCTCTCGAGCGCGCCATCTCGGAGAAGGCGATCTACCCGGCCGTGGATCCACTGGTTTCCACCAGCCGAATCCTGCAGCCCGACATTGTGGGAAGCGAGCATTACCGGGTGGCGCGAGAAGTGCAGCGCGTACTGCAACGCTACAACGACCTGCAGGATATCATCGCCATCCTGGGTGTGGACGAGCTTTCCGATGAGGACAAGTTGACGGTGGCCCGCGCTCGCAAGATCGAAAGATTTCTCTCCCAGCCCATGTTTGTTGCGGCCCAGTTCACCGGGAGGGAGGGCCAATACGTTCCGATCCACGAGACGGTGCGTGGCTTTGGCGAGATATTGGAGGGCAGACACGACGCCTTGCCCGAGCAGGCCTTTTACATGGTGGGCACGATTGACCAGGCGGTAAGAGCCGGCGGGAAACCAGGCGGTCACTAGCAGGGAGGATAGCGATGAGCCCCATCCGGTGTGAAATCGTGACCCAGGAGCGGGTTGTGTATGACCAGGAAGTAGATATGGTCATAGCGCCCGGGTCCGAAGGAGAGTTGGGGATCCTTCCCCATCACGTTCCGCTACTGACTGCTCTGGCAGCCGGGGAGTTGCGGCTCAGGCTAGGCGACGATGAGAGTTCGTTTGCCATTGGCGGTGGATTCATGGAAGTTCAGCCCGACCACGTAATGATTCTGGCTACGGCCGCCGAGCAAGCTGATGAGATCGACATCGAAAGGGCCGAGGCAGCGCGAGAGCGGGCCGAGCGGCTGCTGAAGGAAGGACTACCGTCTGACCCAGGTCGATTCAAGCGCATCGAGGCAGCTCTACGCCGATCCCGAGTTCGTCTGAGGGTAGCTCGCAGACGTAGGCGCCGGCCCGGGCCGGGCCCGATGATGGAGGCGACCGAATAAGCACTTGTTAAGAAATAACTTCCCGCTTTGAATGCGGATTCAGGTGCACTGCGCGCCCGCATAAGGCCAGGTTGTTTTTGAACAAGTACTAGGGCCGGGACGACAGGAGAGGTAGGATGTTTGCCAAACAGATTGGAATAGACCTGGGCACAGTCAATTTACTGGTTGCCGAAGTGAACAAGGGGATCATCTTTCGTGAGCCGTCCGTGGTTGCCATCGTGCAGGAGAATGGGACCAAGTTGATGGCCGTGGGCCAGGAGGCCAAAGACATGTACGGGCGCACGCCGGATGCGATAGAGGTGATGCGCCCCATGCGAGATGGGGTCATCGCCGACTATGAGGTCACCGAGGCGATGCTGCGCTACTTTATTCGCAAGGCCACCGGCCCCCTTCGGTTGTTCCGGCCACGCGTGATGGTGAGTGTGCCGTATGGCGTTACCAGTGTGGAGAGCCGGGCTGTCCGCGAGGCAGCGCTGCAAGCCGGCGCCCGGGAGGCCTTTCTGATTCCGGAACCGCTGGCGGCCGCCATTGGCGCCGGGCTGCCAGTTGGAACCCCAACCGGCAACATGGTGGTGAATATGGGGGGCGGCACCAGCGAGGCGGCCGTTATTGCCATGAACGGAATCGTGTGCGCCCACTCGGCGCGGGTCGGTGGGGTGCGGTTTGACGAGGCGATCGTCAGCTATGTGCGCAAGAAATACAATCTGATGATCGGCGAGCCAACAGCGGAACAGATCAAGTTAGAGATCGGTTCCGCGATGGCACTGGACAACGAACTGGCGATGGAAATCCAGGGCAGAGACCAAGTAGCAGGCCTGCCCAAGACCGTCACCCTGACCTCCAGCGAAGTAACCGAGGCGCTCACGGACCCATTGGCGGCCATTGTCAACGTGATCAAGTCGGTGTTGGAGAGGACGCCGCCAGAGTTGGCGGCCGACATCATCGACCGGGGTATGGCAATGTGCGGCGGAAGCGCCCTATTGCGGAAGTTGGACGTCCTGCTGACCCGCGAAACCGGCGTGCCTGCCTATGTGGCTGAAGACCCGTTGGATTGCACGGCCCTCGGAGCGAGCCGGGCACTAGCCGAATACCATATCCTCAAGCGCAGCATTCCTTCTCTGTAGTACCATCCGGCCGTAGTTGCACTGCTGCGCCCTCTCGGTCGGGAACAGGCTCCGCAGTGGCCCGCGCCGCACCGGCCCACTGCTTTGACGGTCCAAGCCCCGATTGCCTGCCAACTGCCAGTGGAGCGTATTGCCAAATAGTCGGCCACCGGCAGCGCAGCCAGGGACGGCGCGGAAGGGTGACCGGGCGGTTCCCCTACACCGCCGGTCTGGCGAGGGGTATTCGCGTGTGCCTGGTATAGTCAGGCAGCAGAATGGGGGCAGTCATCTCACCATCAAGGTCAGCGCGAGCGCGCTCGGCTTGCCAAGCCTCCAGGTGGCTGAAGCTGATGGGGCGGAAATCCGCTCCGGTCACAAAGGTAGCGACCGCACCGCCCGCCCGGCGACCGAATACGATGATATCGAGCAGACTGTTACCCATGAGCCGGTTGCGGCCGTGGATGCCGCCGGCCGCCTCACCGGCTACATATAGCCCGGGCACCCCGGTGGCGGCCCGGGCATTGATGCTCAACCCGCCGTTCTGATAGTGCAAGGTGGGATAGATCAACATCGGCTCTCTGGTGATATCAATGTCAAAGCGACCGAACTGGCGAACCATGGCCGGCAACTCGCGAGCAATGGT
>WSZX01000044.1 GCA_013139935.1 Ardenticatenales bacterium | reverse complement strand
TGTGCAGCGGCGTTCTCGTCGCGGTGCCCGATCCAGATCGCGCCTTTAGGGAACTTGTGCGCATCTTGAGGCCGGGCGGCTACCTCGTAATCATTCTGTACCACAAATTCGGCCGAGCGCTGCATGGCCTCCGTCGAGCGGTGATTGATCTGCTGGAGCCTCACGACATAGACCGGCGTGCTAGATTGGGGGGACGCCTATTCGGCCGCAGCATGCAGAGATTCGCGCAAGACGAGAACACTCCGCTGGAGGGAATTCTATACGATCAGTTTGGCCTCCCCTGCGAGAGCCGGTACAGTGTGGGGGATGTCTTGCGCTGGCTCAACGAAGGAGGGTTCCGCTATCTTGGCAGTTGGCCTCCCGTTGAGTGGTCCCAGTTGGGCAACGGGCTTCGCAGTTCCGAACAACTCGCAACAGTGCGCCGGTCCTGTGCTTATCGTCTGCTCTTGCGCGCTTTTCCCGCCACCCAGGCCGTGCCCACCGGTCCACCAGGTTGGACGAGTCGTGCTTCCATGCAAGCTCTGTGGGCAGTCAACCAGCAACAGCTGTTTGCTATCTCTGGACGCAAGGAGTAGCTGTGTGACGGGAGACAACGGCCTCCGCGCCATCGAGCACCCTGGGGCCAGACAGGGGATCCGCCGCCTGCGCCTGCCGCTAGGTTTGGCCCTGGTGGGGGTTTTCTCGCTCGTTGCCTTGGTCGTGCTGATCAACGACAGTCGACGGCTATTGGACTATTCATTCCACCTGGATCCATTGCTGGTTCTTTTGTCGTTCGTGATCGAGTGCAGCGGACTCGCACTGGCCGTGCCTGTGTGGCGCCAGATCCTGGCCCGCTTGGGGAGCCGGTCGAGCTACCGAAACGACCTGCGCATTTACTGCTACAGCATGCTTGGGGTAATACTGCCTGGTGGCTTTTGGCCTATGGTGGGCCGCGCCGCCCTCTATGAGCGCCAGGGGATTTCTGGCCTCCGGGTTGCTGCGGCATCCATTGTCGAGTTCGTCGTGGTTGGGTTGGCCGGACTTCTGGTGTACAGTCTTGCCACGCTCCTGGATCCGACCGAAAGTGTCTGGCAACGACCGGTCCTGGCCTTGGCGATCACCGTGGCGGCCCTGGCACTGATTCACCCTCCCGTCTTTAATCGGATCATCAGGTGGCTATTGCAGCGGTCGCGACGGGCCGTCGAACCGCCCGTGACACTGCGATATGCAGAGTTGGGTCGTTGGGTGGCACTAGAGGGTCTGGTGTTGGGGATTGGCGGAACTGCTGTCTACGTTTTGCTTCGCAGTCTGGCGGCCGTGCCTCCTAGCCTCTTCGTGCCCGTTGTTGGCGCGTGGGCGGCGGCCGCGGTGGCCGGGAATCTCTTTTTCTGGATGCCGGGCACACCCGTGGTACGGGACGGCGCGATGGCGCTTGTCCTAACCCAATCGTTGCCTCTCTCGACCTCAATCCTTTTTGTGCTGTTGATCCGTGTGTGGACGATCTTTTCCATCTTGGCGGTGGCAGTCCTTGCCCGGCTGCTGCTGGCACGCCCCCTGCGCCGGTGATAGCGTGGCTGCCTCGTATGCGCGTTGGATTGTCCGAGATAACCCAAAGGGATTATTGACGGCGGCGGGAGATGCCATAGAATATACCTATACCGCAAAGGTGCGGGGCGACAGGCTTCCTATGAGGTGCTGGTCAAGAGAAACAGAGGAGGATAGACCATGAAGTTGACAAGATCATTGGTTTTGGTGGTATTGCTGTTGGGCCTGGCAGTACCGTTGGGGGTTGCCGCTCAAGGGCCTGCGACCTACACAGTTGGCTTCCAGTTGGCGAATCTGGACACCTCGGGAGAGGCAGCTGTTGCCATCACCTATTACAACCAGGACGGATCGGTGAACGCCACGTTCAACGACACCATCGCTGCAGGCGCCAGCACGACCTACTTTCCGATCCACGCCGCCTCTGGCTTTAATGGTTCAGTGGTCGTCTCGTCGGACAGAGAAGTAGCTGCCATTGCCAATATCCTGGGAGATGGCGGCACCTTTGGCGGCGCCAGCTATGACAGTTTCAGCCAGGGTGCTACGTCCGCCAAAATCCCGCTGGTACTCAGGGACTATTACGACATCTATACGTGGTTCAATGTCCAGAATACGGGAAGCACCGATGCAGCCGTGACGGTGACCTATGTGGGCACGCCAGCCGCAACGTGCACGGACTCGGCCGATGTCAAGCCGGGGGCGGCAGCCACATTCAGGCAGAGTGAGAGCACGTGCCTGGCGGACGGCTTCATTGGCGCGGCCACAGTCACCACCGGTGGCACCGATCAGACCATTGCGGTGGCAGTGGTTCAGTACGACGCTGACAGCCTACTCGCCTATAATGGCTTTACAACCGATGGCTCCACAGCGCCGGTGATGCCCCTCATCAGCCATGGTTACTATAGCTCCCGGACCGGCATCCAGATCCAGAACACAGGCAGTTCAGCTACCGATGTCACAGTATCCTATGCGCCCAGCACCGGCTTTCCCGGTCAGGCGTGCAGTGAAACCAAGACGGTCGCTGCCGGTGCCTCGGCGAATTTCGGCGACGATGCGTTCTTTGGAACGGGTAGCTGCGGCACAGCAGGCTTTGTCGGTTCTGCCAAAGTGACCGCCAACAGCGCCAGCCAGAACCTGGTGGCAATCGTGAACACGCTTACAAGTGGAACGCCAAACGCCGCAGCCTATAGCGCCTTTGACGCTTCCACCGCGACGGCCAACGTGAATATGCCACTCATAATGGATCGAAACTATGGCATCTTCACGGGCTTTAGCGTGGCCAACGTTGGCACTTCGGCTACGGATATCGCGTGCACGTTCAGCGGTTCGTCTGTCACCGCCTCGCAAACCAGCGTTCAACCCGGCGCGTCTTTGACCCATGTCCAGGGCAACGTGATTGCCGATGGCTATGTGGGTGCAGCCAACTGCACGGCCACGGGCGGCGATGCGCTGATTGTCGGCGTGGTCAGCCAGCTGGGCGGGAGCGGCGACGCCTTGCTGTACTACGAAGGCTTTAACTACTAGGCCGGTACCATCAAGCAGGCCAGCAAACCTCTGAGGAGCCGCCTATGGCGGCTCCTCATTTTTGTCCCATAGCGCGATGTCTGAAACGATATCCCGGTCGCCGAGTACCCCACTGGTCGACACGCCCTTCGACAAGGAGAGCACCCATGACACGCTTGATCTGGTTTCTGTTGGCATTGACGCTGGTGATCACCGGGTGTGCAAGCAGAGAACCCACCGCGAGTCCATCCCCGTCTCCGCTGGACTCCCCATTGTCACCACCAAGTAGAGCCGTCTCCCCGTTGGCCACTCCAACGAGTGTTCCTGCCCCCGAGACGATACCATCTCCGCAGGCTGGCTTGGGTGCCGTCACAGGCAGGTTAGTTGGGCCGCAGACAGGACAGACCGTGGAATCCACTGGGCCTGTACTCCTGTATCTGACGCCACTCCTCTACTCAACTGATGGCACTTCCACCATGGCCAAACTGGACAAGAACGGTGCTCCAATGTCCTTGCCCGACGAGACAGGCCGCTTTGTCTTCCCGGATGTCGAGCCGGGTGAGTATGCTCTGGCTTACAGCACGGTAACCTCAGAGTTCCTGCTGAGGGCCCCAGCTTCGGATGAGGATCTGGTGATTACCGTAGCCGCCGATCAGGTAGTCGATGTGGGCGAGCTCCACGTTGAGGCACCCTGAGTTGGCTGGCGGTGGGTTGGTTTGTGGCAGGCGGGCCAGTGGCCCGCCTTTTTTTGTCCAACCTGCGCCAGCGTGCTACAATACGGCCGCCGGAGGAGGCTCAAGGATCACAAAGACACGCTTGCCACCGCAACCCAACGACACGGCCGGTTTGCTCGCCATCAACGATGCCGCGCTCACCATCGCGGCCGAACCTGCCCTGGACAAGGTACTGCAAAAGATCGTTGACCTGGCGCGCGAGTTGGCGCACGCTCGTTACGGTGCCTTGGGCATCCCCGACCCCGATGGGAGATTGACTCAGTTCATCGTCTCCGGCATGGGCGATGAACAGAAAGCGCGCATAGAGGGCAAGCCAACCGGCCGGGGGGTTCTGGGCCTGCTTCTGAACCAGCCGCAGGTGCTGCGCCTATCTGACCTTCGACAGCACCCCGTTTCGGTGGGCTTTCCCCGACACCACCCTCCGATGGCATCCTTTATGGGGGTCCCTATCGCCGCCCAGGGGAGGTTGATGGCCAGCCTCTATCTCACAGATAGGATTGGGGAGGACCAGTTCACCGAGAGGGATGAGTGGCTAATCCGAGGGCTGGCCGCCCACGCAGCAGTGGCGATTGGGAACGCTCGACGCTACGAGCGCATCCGGCGGATGGCAGTGCTGGAGGAACGCGAGCGCATTGGCATGGACCTGCACGATGGGATCATCCAATCCATCTATGCTGTCGGCCTTTCCCTGGAGCTGGCACGAATGGTGCTCAAGGAGAACGCAGACGAGACGCTCCAGCACACCACTTCTGCTATCGAGGGACTGGACAATATCATCCGCGACATCCGCAGCTATATCATGGATCTCCAGCCAGCCCGCATACAGGATGATCCGCTGGGCATCGCACTGGAACGGCTGGTGCGCGAGTTCCGCGCCAATACGCTGGTACAAGTCGCTCTGGAGGTAGACGGCGATGTCGACGATGGCTTGGCTGACAACTGCCGCTTGGCCCTGTTCCATATTACACAGGAGGCACTGGCCAATGTCGCCAAGCACGCACGCGCTTCGACTGTCAATGTGAGGCTCGGCAGCCTGCATGATCGAGTGGTGCTCAACGTAGAGGACGATGGCGCCGGTTTTGATTCGGACCGGATCGGCGGTATTCCTGGCCATGGGCTGTCCAACATGGCCCTCCGCGCCCGTTCGCTGGGAGGCAACCTGACGGTGAGCAGCACAGTGGGCAAAGGGACACACGTCAGAGCGGTTCTGCCCGCCCAGGCCACCTCCGACGTCCCCCCGATGTTGGTCACGTTCCCCTAAGTACTTGTTCAAAAGCAACTTGGTCTTTTGCGGACGCGGAGTGCACCTGATTCCGCATTCAAAGCGGGAAGTTGTTTCTTAACAGGTGCTACAGACGGAGACCTTCCTTTCCAACAAATGTGGACAGACGGTGCTCCACCGCATAGGCAGCCGCCTCGGCCCGGTTGGAGACATTGAGTTTGCTGAGAATGTTGCTGACATAGTTGCGCACCGTGCCCGGGCTAAGGTGCAGGATCTCCGCGATCTCACGATTCGTCTTGCCGGTCGAGATTCCGCTCAGAACGTTTAGCTCCTGTGGAGTGAGCTCCGAAAAGGCCGCAGCCTCGGCCGCTACCGCCGCTCGCCGCACTTCGGCAAACACTCTCGATGTCAGCGCCGGGTCAAGAAGCGATTCACCCCGACCAACGGTCTCCAGCGCCCGGATCAACTCTGCTCCGCCGATCTGCTTGAGCACATATCCCGCTGCGCCGGCACGGATTGCACTGAAGAGCATCTCGTCCTCGGCGTATGACGTGAGGATGATCACCTGGCACTCGGGCGCCTGGGCAACGATCTGCTCGCACGCGTCAATCCCGGTGCCGCCCGGCAGGCGAATATCCATCACCACCACATCCGGCCGGCGGTCCAGCGTCTTGATCACCGCCTCGTCCGCTGTGCTTGCCTCTCCCACGACTTCAAAGTCTGGATGGCGGTCCAACAACGCGCGCAGCCCCAGCCGCACGACCTCATGATCGTCCACAATCAAAACACGTTGCCGCTTCATCGCATCCTGCCTATGGTATGCTGCGCGCCCTGGCAATCCAGGATGGCAACCAGCCCACTAGTGATCCCATCACCTGAGTCGTGTTCTCAACATAGAGCCCCATGTCACCGTAAGCCTCCCCGCCGTGGCTCCCAACCAGATCTGTTACACCGCGCAAGATGAGGCACCGAGTGCCGTTCCGGTCCGCCACCCAGGCGATAGCTCCCGACTCCCAGTCTCCTGCGACCGCGCCAAACTGCTCCTTCAGATGAGGGATTTCTTCAGCCAACAGATCGCGGTCAGCAGAAACAAGCAACGTACGCATGACGCGAATTCCCTCATCGGGCGGACATCCGTCATCAAGCCAGGAAAGGTCCAGATCCACTGCATAATGGGAGAGGTGTTCATTAGGGTCGCCCATCTGCTCTATGATGTCGTACACTACTGTTCTCTCGGCCAGGATAATGGTTCCTCGCTCAACCTTACCCTCAATGCCGCCGCAGGTGCCCAGATTGATGAGGAGCCGGGGCGACCAGCGACCGATCACATACTGCGTCGAGGCGGCCGCAGCGATCTTCCCCCATCCACCGTGGAAGAACAGAATCGGTTCGCTGCCAGCACCCACCTCCAAATCGACACCGAACCACTCGCCATAGGGCGAAGTCATCGGCCTTGCGGCCGGAAAGAGCCGGCGGATCACCTGCCACTCGGTGTTCGCAGATATGAGAACGACGACCGCGCGATGCGGGCAATCAGTTATGTCAGGCATCACCAATCCAGGTCTAGCGGGCCTTTGAGGACGGCGAGCAGAAGTTCCACGCTGTTTTGTACATCCTGGGCATCCACCATCTCCGAATTCGAGTGGACATAGCGACACGGGATTGAGACACAGCCCGCAATCACACCGGACTGAGTCAATTGCATGGCGCGAGCATCGGTGGACCCACGCGTCAGCACCTCCAACTGATAGGGGATCTCTGCCTCCTCCGCCCGCCGCACCATCAATCGAACCAGCCCCGGATGGGCAATCATCCCACCGTCCTTGACTTTGATAGCGGGACCATCGCCCAAAGCGACTGCCATCGGGCGCGACTTGGGTGTATCTCCAGTCGCGGTCACATCTACCGCAATCCCCACGTCAGGCTCCAGAGAAAAAGCGGCCGTCGTCGCGCCGCGGGTGCCCACCTCTTCCTGAACGCTAAAGACGAAATGCAC
>WSZX01000418.1 GCA_013139935.1 Ardenticatenales bacterium | reverse complement strand
GCTTGCCTCCTGCCCCATTGGCATGGTATAGTTGATGTCATGACACGTGCAACCGATATCCTGAGAAGACGCAGGCGCCGTACCAAAGGAAGCGGGCCGGTGCTGGCGATATTCTTTCAGGTCATTGGAATTGGCTTGCTCGGCATCATCGTGATCGTCGTGCTCGGCGTGGGCGCGACGGTCGCAGCGGCGGCCGGTGTCTATGCCCATGTCACTCAGGATCTCCCCGACCCGTCCGACATCGAGAAAGTAGAGATCGATACCGACACCGCTTTCCAGACCACCAAGATCTATGATCGGACCGGACAGGTCCTGCTCTATGAAGTGATTGACCCTAGCGGCGGCGACCGTCAATGGATTCCTATTGGGGCTGTTCCCCAGAACCTGATCGACGCCACAGTTTCCAGCGAGGACAAATCCTTTTGGGAGAACAAAGGGTATGACCTCGAAGGTATCGGTCGCGCTCTTGTGTCCAACTTGCGCGGCGAGGAGGTGCAGGGGGGAAGCTCCATCACCCAGCAGTTGGTCAAGAATGCGCTCATCGACCCGGAGGATCGGATCGTGGGCGAAGAGGGGCCCACGCTGCAGGACTATGAGCGCAAGGCGCGCGAGTTGCTGCTGGCGATGGAGATATCACGTCGATACGAGAAGGAACAAGTCCTGGAATGGTATCTCAACACGAACTTTTACGGGAATCTGGCCTACGGGATTGAGGCAGCAGCTCAGGTCTACTTTGGCAAATCAGCCAGCGACTTGACGCTGCCAGAGGCGGCCATGCTCGCTCCTATCCCTCAGCATTTCGTCCAGAATCCTTTTGATAATTTGGAGGGAGCGATCAAACGGCAGCATCTGGTGCTGGAATTCATGCTGCGCGATGGATATATCACCGAGGAACAGATGGTCCAGGCCAAGTTCACTCCGTTGGCCTATGCGGGCGGCGTCGAAGAGCGGTATGATATCGTTGCTCCCCACTTTAGCATTTACGCTCGCAAGCAACTGGAGGAGATGTTCGGCGAAACTCTGGTGTACAAGGGCGGGCTGAAGGTTATCACCACTATTGACCTGGAACTGCATCGCCAGGCCGAGTGCGTGGCGCGGGTGCACGTGGCCCGCCTCTCAGGCCAGGAAACGGGGGCTCTGGCGGCCGATGAGTCTGCTGCGTGCGCGGCGGCCGAGTTCTTACCCCCGCTTAGCCAAGCTGACCTGAATCAAGATCATCACGTCAGCAATGCGTCCGTGGTGGCGCTGGATCCGCGCACCGGCGAAATCCTCGTGATGGTGGGTAGCCTGGACTATTGGGACGAAAGCATTGACGGCCAGTTCAACGTGTCGCTGGCCTATCGGCAACCCGGCTCTTCGTTCAAGCCCTTTACCTATGTCACTGCTTTGGCCCAGGGATACACGCCGGCAACCATGATCCTGGACGTCAAAGCGGCCGTGCCGCCTGGTCCGCCGGCCTTTTGGCCTCCGGCCAACTACGACCGGCGTGATCATGGCCCGGTGAGCCTGCGCTCGGCGCTGGCCAACTCTTACAATCTGCCGGCCGTGATCGTGATGGACTGGGTGGGAGTGGATAATGTTATCCGTACCGCCCATCACATGGGGATCACCACCATTGAGCACGGCACCGAGTGCGGGCTAGCGCTGACGCTGGGCTGCGGCGAGGTCAGATTGCTTGACATGACCTATGCTTTCGGCGTCTTTGACAATCTAGGGGTGATGATTGGACGGGAGCGGCCGGAACAGAACCGGCGCTTTGGGTACCGAGAGCTGGACCCCGTATCGATCCTACATGTGGAAGACAGACACGGGGATACAATCTATCAATATACTCAACCGCGCCGGCGCGAGATCCTCACCCCCCAGCTTGCTTGGTTGATGAACAGCATCATGTCGGACAGAGAGGGGCGCTGCCCCGCGTTTGGCTGTCCGAACGCGCTCGAATTGCCCGGCGGCCGGCCGGCGGCCGCCAAGACCGGAACTACCAATGATTATCGGGACGCCTGGACCATCGGCTATGCCCCGCAGCTTGTTACCGGCGTCTGGGTGGGCAACAGCGACAACACTCCGATGGAGAATCTCCCCGGCTCCAAGGGAGCGGCCCCCATCTGGAATGCCCT
This sequence comes from Ardenticatenales bacterium, assembly GCA_013139935.1. GTDB lineage: Bacteria > Chloroflexota > Anaerolineae > Promineifilales > UBA4811 > GLR113. Next base: position 5,018 of record WSZX01000418.1, on the reverse strand, counting down.
TATGAGCTATGCCCTGCTGGAAGAAGACATACAAACCTGGAGTGGCTCCGGTGTGCCGCCGGGCATCACGCAGATGTCGGTCTGTGCCACCTCCGGCCTGCTGCCTACTCAATGGTGCCCCGCCAGACTAGAGTACTTTATCAGCGGCACCGAGCCGACTGCCGCGGATACCATCTATCAGGCGGTGCGGATAAACCTAGAGACCGACAAATTGGCCACCGTCTTTACGCCGCAGGAACTGGTGGAGGAGAGAGTGTATGCCGTGCTGCCGCCAGAGGCGGCTGACTGGTTGGCAAGCCTGAGCGAAGAAGAACGAGAACGCTGGCCCCAACCTCCCACCGAGTATGACACGATTCAGGGGCCTGCTCCCGGCGCCGGGCCGGTCGCCATCTTTTCGCCGCTCTCGTACTCTTACGTGACCGGGCAGGTGGAGCTGGTGGGCAGCGTGCAGTTGGACAACCTGGCCTACTACCGGCTTGCCTTTGGCAGCGGACTGAACCCAAGTGCCTGGCAACTGATCGGCAGCGAACACACCGAACCGCGCGACAACGAACTACTGGAGGTCTGGGACGCAAGTGGGTTGGATGGCCTCTATAGCCTGCAACTCACGGCCGTGCGCCACGATCAATCCTTTGAACAAGCTACGGTCCAGGTGACGGTGGATAGCACCCCGCCGGAGATCGAGCTCGCCTTTCCTCTGGCGGATCAAGAGTTCCTGCTGCCGGACGATGAATGGGTGACCGTTCAGCCGTTGGCGCACGACAATGTCTCCATGGATCGGGTTGAGTTCTTTCTGAACAACAGACCGGTGGGCACCAGCGCCGTGGCTCCTTTCACTTACCAATGGGTCATAAACGGCGCCGTGGGGAGCCACATCATCCATGCGGTCGCATACGACGCGGCCGGAAACTCGACCCAGAGCGATCCCGTGCGAATTCGAGTGGTGCATACGGGGGGCTAGGCGGAGGACTGCTTCTGTCGACCGCGTCGATGCGGTAACAGCGGATCGTGTTGTCGACCGGCCCTATAGGGGAGTGCTCGCCGACATCAATGGTGCGGATGGGGACCCAGCACAGCCTGAACTCGGCTGGATCCCGAGGCCCAGTGCATGGTCAAAGGCAGTCTGCAAAGCGGCTCCCCTGCCCCGGTCGAACGCGTGACCGACGACTGCTGCGCCGACTGCTCGAACCCCCGCCACCGTCAGATCGTGCGAATCGTCATTTACCACCGCAATGGGCAGGTGGGCGGCCGCTCCGACGATCACAGGCTGCGGTGAGGGACGGAACCTGGAAGGGCGCGGTCATGCAGATCGGGGGCGTTCGGTCGCGGCCAAGGACCCCGAGCACGTTTCCCGCCTTGGATCTTGTCTGGGAGCTTGACCCAACGTCGCAGCGCAGTCGAGATTGCCTTGCAGATAGCGGGTGACCACCTGCGCTGAGCCTGGAGCCCCATCGGCGTACGCCTGCTCCACGGCCGTCCGCGGCGTGCGGACAAAGACCTCGTCATCCATCTGCTCCTCGCTGGATACCAGTTCGAGGAATTCAACTGCATCCATCCGGGCGCGCCGGGCCAGGATCGCCACTGTCCGCGAGATTCCACCGGGCAAGAGTTGCCCCGCCACAAAATCGCGCCAGGCGTCGAGATCCGCATCGGAGACGAACGGTAGCCAGCCGGCCGGCTCTGTTTCCTGCATGGCAGCCCCCACGGCGCCATCCAGTTCTTCCTTGTCTCGAACATCCAGGTAGCCGAGCAAAATGTGGTAGACTCTGAAGCGGTGTTGATGGGTGCCCCATCGGTCTCGGCTCAGGAAATAGGGTAGGATGATCCGCCGGTGCCAGAACTCATCAAACCAGAGATGCGCGACGAACCCGGCTACGAATGCCGCCTGTTCCGGCGGGAGTTCCAGCGGACGGGACAGAGAGGGCCAGGTCTGGAGCATCGTCTCCGTCGCCGGCCTGAGCGGGTCGGGCGGAACGGGGCAAAAATGGGTCTGTCGCCGGGACAATGGGCTGATGTTTCGCACATCTGGGGCGGTGCTGCCGAGCAGGAATGGCCCAGGATGGGACTGCAGGAGTTCGGCCACGGCCGGGGTGAGCCACTCATTGGCGGGATCGAGCATGGGAGTTGCCAAGCGGAGATGGGTGAACGGTGTTGGCATGGTGGCGACATTGTACCACAATCCTGGTCAGGGTAGGTACGCCCGATCGGGCGTACCTCCGCCTCGGGCGGCAGTGTGTAGCGGAATCCCACGGGACAGGCGGGTCCGCTGACGAAATGGCCGGGCGATGGGTGGGCTCGGGTCAGCACACAGGCGTCAAGCCATAGTCCAGAACACGGACCGCGCGGACCCTGCTGGACTGGTAGTTCGGAAAGTCAACCCGTCCACACGCGACGCCTTGGCCCAGCGGCTCGCCACACTCTGTCGGTGGGGCGGCTGCAATGCCGGTGTCGGTGTGATCATTGCCCGGTCAACCCTTCGCCTTGGCTATGGCTCGGGGCTTGCCGGGTCCCGACCCTGCGGATTACGGGCGGCACCCGCGCCACAGCCGCGGCAAATGTGATATAATCCGCTCCAACGGAGGATTTTGGCTATGGTAAAGGGAAGACTCTTGTTGTTGGGGGCGCTTCTGTTCGCCCTTACGCTGACCGGCCTGGTGGGCTCGGCCGGTGCGGCCGGGGAGACGGTCCGAGTGCTGTCGATCACAGGCCCGGTCACACCGGCGATGGTCAGTTATTTCGAGCGCGGCATTTCCATGGCCGAGCGCGAGGGGGCCATGGCGGTCATCATCCAACTGGACACACCTGGAGGGCAGCTCGATCTGATGTTGGACATCGTTCAGGCCTTTCGGGCCGCCCAGGTTCCTGTCATTGTCTACGTTGCGCCACGCGGCGCGCAGGCCGCCTCGGCGGGCGCGATTATCACCCTGGCGGCTCACGCGGCCGTAATGGCGCCGGAAACCGTGATTGGCGCTGCCAGCCCGGTCAGCGGGGCGGGCGAGGACCTGGGTGAGACGATGCAGCGCAAGCAGGTGGAAGATCTCAAGGCAACCGTACGGGGCCTAGCCGAACGGCGTGGCGAGAAAGCTGTCGAGTTGGCCGAGGCGATGATTGAGGAAGCAGCGGCGGTTCATGCCAACGAGGCGCTGGAAGCGGGTTTGATTGACCTGGTGGCGGATGACATGACCGAGTTGCTGGAGGGGCTGCATGGGCTGGTCGTGGAAGTGAGTGGGGAGGAGATGGTGCTAACCACCGCCGGAGCTGCGGTGCTGGATGTTCCGCCCAACGCTATAGAACAACTCATGCACACCGTAGTGAACCCAACCATTGTGGCGGTGCTGATGGCGATCGGAGTGCAGGCTGTCTTGTTGGAGCTTTCGAGCCCCGGTGGGTGGGTAGCCGGCTTTGTGGGTGTGGTTTGCCTGGCGCTGGGATTCTATGGACTCGGAGTGCTGCCGGTAAATTGGCTTGGCCTCGGGTTGGTGGGGGTAGCCTTTGTGCTGTTTATTCTGGAAATCAAAGCTCCGACCCATGGCGCGCTTACTGGGGCCGGTGTTGTCACCCTGATTGCTGGTTTCCTGATCATGTTCAACTATCCGGGCAGTCCAGAGTTTGCGCAGGTCTCGGTTCCCGTCGTGGTTGGCATCGCCCTGATCATGGGTGCTTTTTTCGCCTTTGTGCTGGCCAAGGTGCTGGGGGCCCACCGGCGACAGCCTGTCACCGGCATGGAGGCGTTGATCGGCGCGGTTGCTGAGGTACGCGTGCCGCTGACCCCGGTAGGAAGTGTGTTTGTGAGCGGCGAGCGCTGGCGGGCGGTTTCTGAAGACGGATCTGATATCCCGGCCGGGATACTGGTGAAAGTGGTAGAGTCTGAGAGGTTCCGGTTGCGGGTGCGGCCGGTTGACAATGACGGCTAACCCCCGTATACTGGCGCCATATGCTTGACGGCCTTTCTCTTCCGAATCCATCAAGGAGCCTACCTATGGATAGCAGTAGAGTGTTTCGGTTGGTCATGCGGCGTGGCCCTCAACCTGACAAGATCTTTACCTTGACTGAAGAACTCCTCACCCTGGGTCGAGAGGGATCGAGCGAAATCGCGGTGAACGATCCCGAAGTGTCCCGGCAGCACGCGCGGTTAGCTTTTCAGTCAGGGGGTTACGTGATTGAGGACCTGGGAAGCACCAATGGGACCTTTGTGAATGGTTCCCGCATCGCCGGGCCATATGCGCTTTCGAACGGCGATGAGGTTGGTCTGGGAGAGATGATCATCCTCGCGTATCAGGTGTCAATCGGTGCCGAGGCCGAGACGGTCGTATCGATGGCTCCGGAGTTTGACATTCCATCGGAGCCCTTGGCCGCTCCGCCGCCTCCTTTTGGGATATCGGAACCAGAACCTGCGTCTGCTTCGCCTCCTCCCTTGGCGGCGCGGCCCGAGTCCCCTCCCCCTCCTCCCTTGCCATCTCAACCCGAACCAGAACCGGTGTCGGTCATGCCCCCTCCACCGCCACGAGAGCACGAGCCGCTGCCTCCCCGACCACCGACGACAGCTACACCGGTATCCCGGCCGCCCTTCAAGCCCCCCGAGGAGGAACGAAAGAGCCGCAAGAAGTTGATGATTGGATGTGGCTGCCTGCTCGTGATCTTTGTCTGCGCTGTCACGCTGGGGGTCGCAAAGCTTCTGTGGGATGCGCCTACAGAGTTCTGGCAGGACCCAATTGGCAACTTTAGTAGTCTCTTCGGCGTTGTTATGCTGCTGCCGTTCTTCTAGGCTCCATTCGTGAACGAGCCCTGGTGGTTGCCTGTCGGACGCCGGGGCTCGGATGCCTTTCCAGCGAGCCAGATTGCCCCCACAATCGCCAGGCCACATGCGGCCGCTCCCACCCAGAAGGCTTCGTTCACTATCTGGACGGTCGCCTGAGATCCGATTTCCAACATCTGCTCCAGGCTGCTTGCTACGGACCCGGAATCGGCGGCTGCGAGCAGGCTTGTGCTGATCGCCCGGAAGCGGCGCACGCCGTACG
>WSZX01000388.1 GCA_013139935.1 Ardenticatenales bacterium | reverse complement strand
TCAACCCAGAAGAGGCGCTCCGGCCGGAAGCGCCCCGGTTGCACCCGCACCAGGCGGCCGACCGCCCCGACCGGCCGGCCAACGAACTGGTTCATTGGCGAATTCGCCGCGGCGACATGGAGGCTGGCTGGTCCGCCGCCGGCGTTGTTGTCGAGGGGGAGTACCACACTCCGTGGCAGGAACATGCCTATCTTCAGCCCGAAGCCGGTCTGGCGTACATTGACAGAAAGGGCCGCGTCACCGTGCATGTGGCTGGGCAGTGGGCCCACGAAGAGAGGGAGCAGATTGCCCATGCCTTGAGTCTGCCGGTGGAGCGGGTGCGCGTGATCCATGATGCCATCGGCGGGGCATTTGGCGGCCGGGAGGATATTTCGATTCAGATTGTGCTGGCCTTGGCCGTCCACAAGCTGCGCCGCCCGGTCAAGATCGTTTGGACTCGCCAGGAGTCAATAATCGGGCACCACAAGCGCCATCAGATGACGATCAAGACCCGATGGGGCGCGGATCGGAACGGCAAGATCGTCGCCGTGGAGGCGACTGTCATGGCGGATGCGGGTGGCTATGCCTGTACTACCACCAAGGTGCTCGGCAACGCCAACCTGATGGTCACCGGACCATACGCCATTCCCAATGCCAGGGTGGATAGCTTTGGTGTATACACCAACAACCCACCGGCTGGCGCGTTTCGGGGCTTTGGTGGACCGCAAGGCGCATTTGCGGCCGAGTCGCAGATGAACAAACTGGCCGAGGCGCTCGAGATGGACTCGGTCGAGATCAGGATGCGCAACTTGCTGACCGAGGGCGCGCCGCTTACTGTCGGCACACCCCTGTCGCCGGGCGTGACCATCACTCAGGTTGTGGAGCGTTGCGCTGTCGAATCTGGCTGGCTTCGGGATGGAGATTCGTGGGTGGCTCCCCGGTTGGAGCAGAAAGCATCCCACATTGCTCGCGGTATTGGCTTTGCCTGCGCTTTCAAGAATGTGGGGTTTAGCTTTGGCTACCCGGAAAACTGCTGGGCCAAGATCGAACTACACGGCACGGCGGAGGTCGAACGGGTAGTACTCTACCAGGCGGGGGCAGACTGTGGACAGGGGGCGCACACTTTGATGGCGCAGATGGCGGCCGAGGCGGTGGGAGTGCCGATGGATAGAATAGAGCTTGTGGCCGCTGATACCGCCTACTCCAACAATTCCGGCAGCGCCTCCGCCAGTCGGTTGAGCTTCATGTCCGGCAACGCCATTCGGGGGGCGGCCGAGCGCGCCCTGATGGCCTGGCAGGATGAGGACCGGCCGGCGGTAGGTGAACACATCTACCGGGCGCCGCGAACAACCCCGTATGACCCGGAGACCGGCGCCTGCCAGCCCAATTTTGCCTATGGTTACGTTGCGCAGGCGGCCGAAGTGGAGGTCGATATGGAGACCGGCCAGGTACGGCTGGTGCGTGTCGTCACGGCCAACGATGTGGGCAAGGCGGTCAATCCCCAGCAGGTAGAAGGGCAAATCGAGGGCGCCGTGGTCCAGGCGCAGGGATACGCGCTAATGGAGAATCTGATCGTTGAGAACGGGCAGATCAAGACTCCCCACCTCAGCACCTATCTGATTCCGACCGTGTTGGATGTACCGGACGAGATGCGGTCAGTCGTCCTGGAATTGGCCGACCCGCGGGGCCCGTTTGGCGCCCGCGGCATGGCCGAGATGCCTTTTCTCCCCCTGGCCCCAGCCATCACGGCCGCGGTGCGTGACGCCACCGCCATTTGGTTTGACGAGTTCCCTCTGACCCCCGCCCGAGTTTGGCGCAAATTGAAGAGCGGCGGACCAGGTGCGCGTGACCACCATCTCCAACATGGCATGGCCCCGGATTGAATCTGAGGAAGGGAGATGATCGCAAACAGCGGACCCATCCCATGGCTGTCAGCCAGCATGATCGAGCCGGGCCCGAGATTGGTGTTGGCCGGAGGCCGGCTCTGCCAATAGGGTGGGCGCACCGGCAGACGTGACTCTACCGCAGTTGTTTGGGACCGGAAAGCAGCGCCCGCGGGGTGTGGACCCGGCCCCGGCGGTACTGAAACGAAGAGGTGATACGGGAGGGATATGGTGGTTTCTTCGGAGAACCGAACTGCCCGGTACAGCCTGCGTCACACGAATGTGTGCGTTCGAGGATCAGGGCGATGCTTTTCAGCGAGATTCTAGTCTGCCTGCGTGGCGGTGGTGACCTGGCGACCGGCGTCGCCTACCGCCTCCATCACGCCGGGTTCCCGGTCGTGGTACTAGAGTTGCTCCAGCCCCTCGTGATCCGACGGGCCGTGGCCCTCGCACAGGCCGTATACGACACCGAGGTGCAAGTTGCAGGACTCACAGCCCGGCGTGTGGAGCACCTGGCAGAGGCTCGGGCCCTGGCTAGTTCCAGCCTGGTGCCGGTAGTGGTCGATCCCGGCGGCGACGCCATCCGCGAGATGAGACCGGCCGTCCTGGTTGATGCGCGGATGCTCAAATCGTGTCCGGGCGACATGAGCCCGAGGCTGGCGCCCCTGGTCGTTGCCCTGGGGCCGGGCCACGTGGTCGGAGAGCACTGCCACGCGGTGGTAGAGACCAATCGTGGGCACGACCTAGGGCGGGTATTGTGGCACGGTTCGGCCGAACCTCATACCGGCGTGCCTGGTCCCGTGGGAGGACACGGGCCAACCAGGGTGTTGCGCGCCCCGGTCGCCGGGGCAGTCTTTGGCGTCAAGCAGGTCGGGGACACAGTCGCCGCCGGTGAGCTCGTGGCGACTGTGGGCGCTGCACCCGTGCTGGCTCCTTTTG
>WSZX01000423.1 GCA_013139935.1 Ardenticatenales bacterium | reverse complement strand
AGGCTGTGAACTGCAAGCAGCCAGGCCCCTTCAGCAAGAGCTGCACCCGGCGTTTGAGCCGCCCGGACCGCTTCTCCCCACCGCAGCAACTTGGAGAGCCGCGCAATCAATTCCGCCGGCTCGAATGGCTTGCTCATGTAATCATCCGCACCAGCCTCAAAAGCATTGAGTTTTTCCTGCAGTTCGGATCGTCCAGTGAGGATGAGAATGGGCAGATGGATGAAATCGGGGTCTTGGCGCAGACGCCGGGTGACCTCATAACCATCGATTCCGGGCATCATCACGTCAATGATGGCCACATCGGGCTTTTGCGCTTCGACCGCGGCCAACCCTTCCTTCCCATCAGACGCCGCTACCACCTGGTGGCCCTGGCGGCCCAGGATGGTAGCAATGATCTTTCGGATGACCGGGTCGTCGTCTATTACCAAAACCTGTGCCATGTGAGCCTCCTAGGAAAAAGTATACTCGGATCAATCAAAGGCAGCAAATAGAGGGTGTTGAAACCCAAACGAGGCGCCGTCCCCTCTGCAGTTCCGCTGCTGCAATTGGAAAGCTGGCAGGGGTGGAAAGGCTCCTACGCAGCACCGGGATGGCTGTCGGGTCTGCCCAGACGGAAATCCTTGCCCGCCAGGGGGCGGTCACGATCATCACTGCCGAGCAAACCGCCCCCCAACCTTAAAATTGTTTGACTTCCAAAACGTTTCGGATTACAATATTAGCGCGTCCAAAACGTTTTGGAAGGTGCCGTTTCCCACCGTAGCAGCATGACAGTCACACTCAAGGACATCGCCAAGCAGGTCGGCCTCTCTGTTACTACCGTGTCGCGCGCTCTGGCCGGATATGACGACGTCGCCGAAGGTACCCGCCAACGGGTCCGTGCGGCGGCCAAAGAGATGGGCTATTATCCGAACATCACCGCTCGTCACCTCCAGAAACAGCGGACCGATACCCTGGCCTTTGTCATCCCAACACACGGCCCGCGCTTTTCCGATCCGTTCTTTAGCGAGTTGCTGGCCGGCATCGGGAATGAAGCCGGGCGGCACCACTTTGACCTGCTGGTCTCTACCCAACCCCCGGATAGCGAGGATGAACGTGAAACCTACCGCCGCATTGTCCACGGCCGGCGGGCGGACGGCGTTCTCGTCGTTCGCACTCGCCAGAATGACGAGCGAATCCGTTTCCTGAGCGAGCAGGGCTTTCCTTTCGTCGCCTTTGGCCGCAGCGACCTGGGTAGCAGTTTCCCGTACGTGGACGAGGACAGCTACACCGGTACCCGGCTCATCACCCAACATATGGCAGATCTGGGGCATCGGCGCATCGGCTTTGTTTCCGCGCCGGCCGGGCTGATGTTCTGCCAGTTGCGTTTGGCCGGCTATCGCGACACCCTGCAGGCAAACGGACTGGAACCGGACCGGGCGCTCATTATCGGCGGCGATCTCACCCAGCGAGGCGGCTTCGAGGCAGCGCAGACCTTGTTGGCGCTTGATCCCCGCCCCACCGCCATCATCGCCTGCAATGACCTGATGGCGCTGGGCGCCATGAGCGCGGCCCAGAATCTGGGGCTGATCATAGGTCAGGACCTCTCCGTGGGCGGCTTTGACGACATACCTCTAGCCGAACACGCCCACCCCCCATTGACCACCGTGCGCCAACCCATCTATGAGATCGGCCAGCGTATCACCCGAATGCTGGTACAGTTGATCCAGGGGCAGCCAGCCCCGGAAACGAGGCAGGATACCCGCCGGTCCCGCAAAGCGGGGGAAGTAGCGGCCGAAACGCAGGTAATCCTGACCCCGCAGTTGATAATCCGTGGTTCCAGTGGCCCCCCGCCTGATAGCGGGTAGGGCGCAGGCACGTGCCAGGAGAAAGGAGGTGTTGCGATTCATCGAGTTCGTTCTGTAGCTGATCAGACTGTGTTCAAGACGAGTTCCATTTGATAGGAGGATTTGAAGTGAAAACCATACGTATCCTTGTACTGCTCGGCCTGATATTCACGGTGGCACTCACCGCCTGCGAACCCGAGGTGGTCGAGAAAGAGGTCGAGGTGACCCGCATCGTGGAGAAAGAGGTAGAGGTCGAAAAAGAGGTAGAGGTCGAGGTCACCACGATCGTCGAGGTCGAGGTCGAGAAAGAGGTAGAGGTCGAGGTAGAGGTCGAGAAAGAAGTTGAGGTCACCGTTATCGTCGAGGTGGAAGCCGAGCCGGTAGAGAAGGTGGTCGTCGAATTCTGGACCACCGACAATGAAGAAGATCGGGTCAACACCTACGAGGCTGTCGCGGCAGCCTTTATGGCCGCGAACCCGGCAGTGGACCTTCGCATCATCCCCATCGAGGAGGCAGGCGTTTCGCAGCGGATTGCCACCGCGCGGGCCGCCAACCGGCTGCCTGACATCGTTCGCATGGGGATTGAGCGCGTGGCCACCTTTGCCGCCGACGGCATTTTGGACCAGGACGCGGCCGAGGCGGTCATCGCCAGCATCGGTGAAGACGACTTTCGCACCGGCCCGCTGCAGATGGTGACCGACCCCGCCACCGGCAACCGCGCTGCGCTCCCTTACGACGGCTGGATCCAGGCGATCTGGTACCGGGCCGACGTCTTTGATGAACTGGGGCTGAACGCTCCCGTGACGTGGGATGACATCTCGGCCGCCTGCACAGCCACCCCCGGCACCGGCGGTCTCCTCTACGGCATGACCCTCGGCACCGATCCCGGACAGAACTATGGCCACCAGATCTTTGAGCAGGTGGCCATCTCCAACGACGCCTGGCCCTTTGATGCGGCCGGCAACGTGACCTTTGACACCCCCGAGATGGTCGAGGCGCTCGCATGGTACAGCAGCCTGCAGGCCTGCTCCACACCCGGCCCGCAGTACTGGCGCGGCGCCCGCGAGGGCTACGAGTACGACCAGGCAGCGATGCTCTTCTACTCCACTTACATCATGGACGACCTAGTGGACGGCTCCGGCCTCGAAGCGGGCGGCAAGGCGGAACTCGCCTTTGACGACCTGGCGCTGCGGACCGGCTTTGCGCCGATGATGGAGGGCCCCAACGGCGCGGCCTCCTACGGCCAGTTGGTCACCCTGGGCATCATGGAGGGCGCTGACCCCGAGGCGCAGGACGTGGTCGAATTCTTCCTCACCGAGGGCTACCAGGATGTGCTGGCACTGGCTCCCTTTGGCAAGGTCCCGGTGCTCAAGAGCGCAGTGGATGGATGGATGGGCTCCAGCGACTACTTCCAGAACTACCCCGAAGAGACGCTGGCGCAGATCGCGGCCGGCTATGAGACCATGCAGCGCTGGCTCTTCCGGCCGGACTATGGCGCCGTCCAGCGCGCTGTCGTAGGTGACATCGAGGGCCGGCTGCTGATCCCGCAGGTTATCAGCAACATCGCCCTGGAAGGGACGATGACGCCGGCAGAGGGCGCGGCCTGGCTACAAGAGCAGGTTGAGGCGATCCTCGCCGAACGCGCCGAATAACGCCCAGTTGTGCAGTCCAGAGACGCCCGGCCTGGGCCGGGCGTCTCTCTCAATGGTCCACAGAGGGGCGCACCGGCGTGCTCTCCCCAAACGAGGTGCCTAATGACCACTCATGCCGAATCATCACCGAGAAGACGATGGTTCAGTAACTCGTTCGAGGCCAAAGAGGCGCGACTGGCCTGGCTGCTTATTCTGCCTACTGCGCTCATCGTCTTTGGGTTGGTGCTGTTCCCAGCCGCCTTTAGTGTCTGGATCAGCTTCCGAGACGTGGGACTGAATAACCTGAACGACGTCTTTAACGCTCCCTTTACCGGCCTGGAGAATTATAAGAACGTGATCAATGATTTCGCGTTCAAGTACCACAGCCTTCAGAACTGGGGCGCAGCCATCACCACCGTCATCTATTCCTTTGTTTCTACCGCGCTCACCATAGTGGTCGGACTCGCCGCTGCGATAGTGCTCAATCAGCCATTCAAGGCGCGGGGCATCGCACGCGGGATCTTTTTGATCCCCTACGTGGCCCCGGTCGTCGGAGTTGCCTTTGTTTGGAGTTGGCTGCTAGACCCCAGACCCTCCGGAGTGCTCAACCACATATTGATGAGCCTGGGCTTGATCGAACTCCCCAAAGCGTACCTGGCGACCCGCGGGCTGGCGCTGGGGCTGGTGGTGCTCTTTCAGGCCTGGCGCTATTTTCCATTCGCCATGCTGATGCTCCTGGCCCGGTTGCAGGCGATCGACAACACGCTCTACGAAGCGGCCGATGTGGATGGCGCCAGTGCCATCCAGAAGTTCCTTAATGTCACTCTGCCTGAACTGCGCTACGTATTGGGATCCATCTTTCTGCTGCGACTGATGTGGACTTTTAACAAGTTCGACGACATCTTTCTGCTCACCGGCGGCGGCTTTGGTACCAAGGTCTTGCCGGTGCTGACCTACGAGTTCAGCTTCCGCCTCTTTGACTTTGGCAAGGGAGCGG
>WSZX01000164.1 GCA_013139935.1 Ardenticatenales bacterium | reverse complement strand
ACCGGCAATCGCTCTTCCGGAGGCGTGCTGATCAGGCTGATATCACGGACGCCGGTGAGCGACAGATACAACGTACGCGGAATCGGCGTGGCGGTCATGGTAAGCACGTCCACCTCGGTGCGCAATTTCTTTAGCATCTCCTTGTGGGCCACGCCGAAACGCTGCTCTTCGTCCACAATGAGCAGACCCTGGTCCTTGAAGGCGACGTCCTTTTGCAGCAGGCGGTGCGTCCCGACCACTATGTCTATCTTGCCGGCCGCCAGTTCGGTGAGGATGCGCTGCTGTTCACTGCGCGAGCGGAACCGAGAGAGCATCCGCACCTCGATCGGGAAAGCAGCCAGCCGCTGGCAGAACACATTATAGTGCTGCTGGGCCAGAACAGTGGTAGGGACGAGAATCCCAACCTGCTTGCCATCCATCACCGCTTTGAAAGCCGCCCGCAGGGCCACTTCGGTCTTGCCAAAGCCGACATCGCCGCAAACCAGCCGATCCATCGGCCGGTGCCGTTCCATATCCCGCTTGACCTGGGCGATAACTTCCAACTGATCATCGGTTTCCACGAACGGGAAAGAGGCCTCCAGTTCAGCCTGCCAGGCGGTGTCGGGTGAGAAGGCATGACCGCGCACCGTAGCCCGTGCGGCATACAGTTCCAGCAGATCTCCCGCCATGTCTTCTATCTCTTTTGTTGCTCTCGCTTTGACATGCGACCAGCCGATTCCACCAAGCCGGTGCAGTGGTGGCTGGCGCTCGCCGGGCCCGACGTACCGGCTGAGCCGGTCGGCCTGCTGCACCGGGACGAACAACTGGTCGCCCTGGGCGTAGGCAACCAGCAGATACTCGCGGGAGTGACCGGCGATCTGCTTGGCCAGCAGCCCTTCGAAGCGACCGATGCCATGATCGATGTGCACAACCATGTCGCCGGGAGAGATATCGGCAAAGAAGGATTCCGGCGCAATGGCGCGCCGCCGGGGAGCCTGGCGTGGTTCCGGCCGGGACCAGCCGAAAACCTCCGAGTCGGTCAAGAGGTGAACGAGCGTGGAAGGGTGTTGTCCGGCCTTCGCCCCCACCGTCCTCCCGCGCACGATAAAACCATCTCCCAATACCCCTTGGACGAAGGTAATGGCGCCGTCAGGCGGCGGGACGGGGACGCTTGAGCCGCTTGAAGCGATTGGCTCCGCAGAGCCACTCTCGCGCCAGAGCTCGGCGAGCCGGGCAGCCTGCCGGCTGACGATAACTACCCTTTCGCCGTCCAGCCGCAAGCGGGACAGGTGCTGCAGAAGCGGCTTGACCTGACCACCAAAGCGAGGACCGGGAGCAAACGCATCGGCCAAGCCAGGCATTCCTGCCCGCGGCCGCGCCCCGGTACCGTCCGCGCGAGCATCAAGCCCCCCCAGCGCAATCGCTCCCCTTTCCTTCAAGAGAACAGAGAGAGCCTCCCAACCCAGAATCGGCGATGGATATCCAGGCGGGAGAGGATCGGCGGCGCGGCGCTCCGTACGGACCCGGTCAGCACGGAGCTCGATCTCTCCCAGCTCGGTCTCTAGCGCAGCCCAATCATCGACGAGGAGCAGGGTACCGGCCGGCAGGTAGCCCACAAGGGTGCCCGGCTGCGGATAGAAATAGGGAAGATAGAACTCGATTCCGGGAAAGGGAACGCCTTCCTTGAGTTTCTCCAGGTCCTCAGACCAGTCACCGCCAGCAGCAAGGCCGGTCAATTGGGCGTAAACGCCAGGGGAGAGCCCGGGCAACGTCTCACTGGCAGGAGGGACAACAATCGACTCGAGGGCAGAGCGGGTGCGTTGGGTAGATAGGTCAAAGCTGCGGAGGCTCTCGATCTGGTCGCCAAACAGCTCTATGCGAATTCCGCCATCTGCCCCGGGCGGGCAGATGTCCAGAATTCCCCCGCGGCGACTAAAGGTTCCCGGCTCTTCCACCACCGTCGCCGGCCGATAGCCTGCCCGCAGCCAGCTTCTGAGCAGCGTGTCCAATCGGACAGTTTGCCCGATCTCCAGGCGCTGAGTGTGATCGAGGTATTCACTAGGGGGGAGCGTCCTTTGCGCCAGCGCGCGGGCAGAGGTGACGATGAGCGGCGGGGTCGACGGCCGGCAAGCCTCAGCGAGTGGCGACTCGACGAAATGGAGCAAGGCGAGAGTCGACAGGCGGTTGTTTCGGGACTGGATCCCCCACGGCGCGCGGTCGTAGGGGAGCGGGGTCGGTTCAGCAAAGCGCCGCACTGACGAGGGAGAGGGGGACCAGGCACGCAGTTCCTGAGCCAGCTTTTGCGCCTGATCCACGCGCGCGACGACGATGGCGACAGGCCGGCCCAGGTCATGGTGCAGGGCAGCGGTGACGGCCGGACGTGCAAAGCGTGGCAGGTTGAGCAGAGCGACGCTCCGATCCTCGTCCAGGTGGTGGTCAGAGAGTGAGCGCAACAGGTTCTGGTAAGACTCGAGCCGGCCAATCAGGGCGAGCAGACCAGAGATATCCATCTCGCCTCGATCTGCGACCTCGGCCGGGCTCCGGGGCGACGCAGGCATCATAGCTCCATCACTCATCACCGCCAAGCACCCGGTTGTGGCGGCTGATGGCCGCGGTAATGCCCTCGGTCAGATAGGTGAGGATCCCGGCCGCCGCCTGTACCAGCACCAGACTCAACAGGGATTCCTCCTGGGCGCCAAAGGGCCGCAGTACGTAATCGGCCGGATCCATGCGGCCGGGCGGCCGGCCAATCCCCACCCGCAGCCGGGCAAAGGATTTGCTGCCCAACTGCTCTACGATCGAACCCATCCCCTTGTGCCCACCGGTTCCACCAGATTCACGGAAGCGCAAAGCACCCAATGGCAGATCGAGATCATCAAAGATCACCAGCAGACGGTCGAGGGGAACCCGGTAGTAACGCAGGAGTTGGCTCACCGCATGACCACTGAGGTTCATGAAGGTTTGCGGCTTGGCGAGCATCACGGGCTCGCCAGCCATGCGGCCACTCGCCGTCAGGGCGCGGTGTCGAACGCGTCCAAAGGCCAGATCGTGCTCTTCTGCCAGGTGATCCAACAGCATAAAACCTACGTTGTGTCGCTGCCGCTTGAACTCGCGGCCGGGGTTTCCCAGACCTACGAGCAGGTACCTGCCATCCATCAACGAGAAAACCAGGATCTCATCCGGGACAGGAGAAGACGCAACGTATTGCGAAGCAAAAAGTAGGCTGCCAGTGCTCCAAAGAAGCCGATGGTGATGGTCCCGCCCATACACATGCCGCTTTTGATCTGGTCAAGGCTGAACTCGCCCTCCAGATCAAGGAACGATCCATCCTCTTCTGGCGCCGCATCCTGATCTGGCGCCGGTGTCCGCTCCCGTAGGGCTGTCGGGCGGGGAGTGGCAGACGGAAACGGGGTCAATGTGGGCAACTGGGTGGGCAGAGCGAACGCAGAGGTCGGAATGGGCGATGCGATCGGCTCTGCTCCGGGTGTGCCCTCTGGCGTCACGGTCGGTTCCTCGTTGGAAAGAGATATCCCAAGGACAAAGAACTCGTCATAGTTCGAATCTTGCCGCACAACTCGCAGGCGGAGTCTATAGGTGCCGTCAAGGTAAAAGGCGACGCCAGCATCCCGGCCGACGGTCGTGTCCCAGGTCGTCAAAACCCCATCCACGACCGGCTGATCCCCGGTGGCAAAGACCACCCAGTCACCTTGCGCGTCAAACTCTTTGAAAAAGGCGAGTTCGTATCGCAAGAAATCCGGGCCGGCCGCGGTTCCCTCGATCAACACCGCGCCCTGCACGACCGCATTGTCGCGCGGAGAGGTGATGGCGTTCGCACCCTGAGCGTAGGCCGTCGCAACGACGCACCAACTGAGTGCTCCCAGGGCGAGGACGAGTGCAAGATCGCGTCTGATTAGTCGCATGGTTTCGGCAGATCACCGGGATACAGGGCGAAACCCACTTGAAGAAACAGCTTCCCGTAATGAATGGTGAACAAGTGTGGAATGGTCACAAGAATGCCAAGTATCTTTTGGACAAGTATCAAGCATCCAATTCTATCGTGAAAAGCTGCCCTGAGCAAGGGTTGACACGACAGCGCAATTGAGGTACAAATAACTATACGAAAGATCACCTGGTTTGGGAGCAAGAGATGGACGAACAGCAGTTGTCACTCATCGAAGAAGAGGGAACACCGCGCATGACGGCCGACACCGCGCTCAAGGCGACGATCGGCCTATTCAAGAAACATATGGAATACGAGGGATTCAGCCCCCACACGATCCAGGCATTTACGAGTGACCTGCGATTGCTGAGCAAGTATCTGGGTATTGGCCAGCCAATCGGCCGCGTCACCACCCGCAACCTGGACGAGTTTCTCAAATGGATGCTGACGGAGCGCGGGGTTCCCTGCAGCCCCAAGACCTACTCGCGCCGGGTGACCACATTCAAGGTGTTCTTCCGCTGGCTGCACAAAGGTGGCATCCTGGAGAAGAATCCGGCGGCGCCGGTCATCCAGCGGTCGGTGCGAAGCCCCCTGCCGGTGGTACTGGCGGCGGCCGACGTCGAGTCGTTGCTCGAGGCCGCCGAAGAGGTGCGCCGCCCGGGCGAGGGAAAGAGGGGAGATGCCCGGCCGCTGCTTTTGCTCAGTCTGCTATCGCAGGCCAGCATCAAGAAAGGAGAGGTCATGAGCATCATTCCAAACCACATTGACCGATCCGACCCACTCAATCCCACCCTGTTCATCCGCTACCGGAACCCGGCCAAGCGATACAAGGAGCGCAATATTCAGTTGGACCCGGATCTGCTGCCCATCTTGGACGAGTACCTGGAGCAGTATAATCCACCAGATAACCTATTCACCTGCACCGCCCGCAACCTGGAATACGTGCTGCGCGACCTGGAGGAAAGAGCAGGTGTGGATAAACCGGTGTCGTTCGAATGCGTGCGCTGGACGTCGGCGGTACACAGTTATCTGGACGGGGCGGACACGGACGCCTTGCGGCAGAAGATGGGTCTATCTGAGATCACCTGGAGGGAGACCCTCTCCAAGATCCAGCGGCTCGCCGGCGCGCTGAAAAATGGCGCGGCCGAACGCAGCAGCGGAGAATAAAAGACGCAGCCCTCCAGTAGGATTTGGCCCTATTTACCGGCCGCGGCCGGCAGGTAGAGCCGGTTAGGCAGGGTTTCGTACGCCTGGTTCACATTCAGGTATCGCCCGCCCTGCCATCCTCCCAGCGCGTAAACCCGCGTTCC